>VGFB01000227.1 GCA_016869015.1 Armatimonadota bacterium | reverse complement strand
GGCGTCTGCTGGAGCTCGATCCGCGGTTGCTGACGGGTGTGTGGAAGATTAAAGTTTGAAGACGCGACCCCGGGTGTTTCTGTACAGCGTTGGCCCCGCGAGCTTAGACAGAGTGGGGCTTTACAGGCCCGACGCGAGGGGCCGAGACAAGTGCTCGACTCCTTGACTTTCGGGCCCGATTCTGGTACCATTGCAGGGGCTGGAAACAGGGGTACCGGACACGAGGTTGAGCCCGTCTCCTGCCGAGCCCCGCGTCGTCCCAAAGCCGGGTCTTCACCGTCGTCTCCTGCGCCGCTGAGGCGCCCGTTTGGCCGCAGCAAACCGAGGCGCGAACGCCTGATTCGGCTGTGCGCCGGGCTTGCTCTGTACGCTCACGTTCGCCAATCCGCATCGAGGGAACCCCACGGCAATGGCCGAGCGCCGCTACACCGCAGAAGAGATCAAGGTCCTCAAAGGCCTCGAGGCCGTGCGCCGTCGCCCGGCGATGTACATCGGCTCCACCGGCGAGACCGGGCTTCACCACATCGCCTTCGAGGTCGTCGACAACAGCATCGACGAGGTGTTCGCAGGCCACTGCACCACGATCGAGTTGGTGGTACGGGCGGACGGCGCTGTGTCGGTCGAAGACGACGGCAGCGGGATTCCCGTCGACATGCACCCAACGGAGAAGCGGCCGGGCGTCGAGGTCGTGATGACGACGCTGCACGCCGGCGCGAAGTTCGGGGGCGGCGCCTACAAGGTCAGCGGCGGTCTCCACGGCGTCGGCGTCTCGTGCACCAACGCCCTCTCCGAGAAGCTGGAAGTCGAGGTCCGACGAGACGGGGCCCGCTGGAAGCAGACCTACGAGCGCGGGGTGCCGGTGAGTGACCTCGAGAAGATCGGGAAGGCCAAGGGCAGCGGCACGAAGGTGTCGTTCTGGCCGGATCCGGAGGTCTTCTCCGTTACCACCTTCAGCTTCGAGCGCTTGGCCCGCCGCCTGCGGGAGCTCTCCTTCCTCGCCGGCGGTGTCAGGATCGTCCTCCGGGACGAGCGGCCCGGCAAGGAGAAGGAAGAGACCTACTACCACAAGGGCGGCATCGCCGAGTACGTGCAGTACGTGAACGAGGCGAACACTACGCTGCACAAGCCGGTGTACTTCTGCGCCGAGCGGGACGACACGGAGGTCGAGGTCGCCATTCAGTATACGGACCGCTATGACGACGAGGTCTTCTCGTACGTCAACGCGATCAACACCACCGAGGGCGGCACTCACGTCACCGGCTTCCGGTCGGCCCTGACCAAGGTGGTGAACGACTACGCCTTCAAGAGCGGCCTGCTCAAGGAGGAGCGCAAGAGCGACCGGCGGCTGGAGGGCGCCGAGGTGATGGAGGGCATCCGCGCCGTCCTGAGCCTCAAGGTCCTGCACCCACAGTTTGAGGGCCAGACCAAGACCAAGCTCGGCAACAGCGAAGTGCAGGGGCTCGTCTACTCGATCGTCTACGAGCGGCTGCAGCAGTTCTTCGATGAGAACCCGAAGGTCGCCCGGGCGATCGCCAACAAAGCCATGATGGCGGCGCGCGCCCGCGATGCGGCGAGGCGAGCGGCGGAGACCGTCCGCAAGAGCGCTCTGGACGGCGCGGGGATGCCCGGGAAGCTGGCCGACTGCTCCTCGCGCAATCCCAAGGAAGCCGAGCTGTTCCTGGTCGAGGGCGACTCGGCCGGCGGCAACGCGAAGCAGGCCCGCGATGCCCGCTTCCAGGCCATCCTCCCCCTGCGGGGCGTGATCATCAATGTCGAGAAGCACCGCGTCGACCGGGTCCTGGACAACCAGGAGGTCCGCTCGATGGTGACGGCCTTGGGCACCGGCATCGACATGGACACCAACGGCGGCAGCGGCGAGGACGGCGAGAACGGCAAGTCGCAGTTCGACATTGAGAAGCTGCGCTACGACAAGATCGTCATCATGGCCGACGCGGACGTTGACGGCTCGCACATCCGCACGCTCATCCTCGCGTTCTTCTTCCGCTATCTACAGCCCCTGATCCTCAGCGGCCATCTGTACATCGCCCGCCCGCCGCTGTACCGCGTCAAGGCCGGCGGCGACACCTTCTACGCCCAGGACGATGATGAGCTCAAGGTACTGGGGGAGCGCCTGGGCAAGCGCAAGTCGAACGTCTATCGCTTCAAGGGCCTCTCCGAGATGCAGGCCGACGACCTCGCCGACACCACGATGGAGCCTCAGAAGCGCGTCCTCATGCAGGTCACCATGGACGACGCCGCGGAAGCCGATCGGGTGATCAACCTCGCTTACGGCCCCAAGGTCGAGCCGCGCCGCGAGTGGATCGCCCAGCACGCCAAAGAGACGAAGGACCTCGACCTGTGGGCCTAACGGTACGGCTCAACCACGAAGACCACTAGGCAGGCACGAAGCAACACCGAGACAGCCTTGGCCGTCTTCGTGTGTCTTCGTGCCTTCCTCGAGGTCTTCGTGGTCCAGCCGTCCGCCGTGCCTTCCCTGAGGAGACCGGAAGATGCCTGAAGCCGAAGAGACGCTGGAGCAGATCGAGCCCCTGCCGATCGAGCAGGAGATGACCGACTCGTTCATGCAGTTCGCGCTGTCGGTCATCGTTGCCCGAGCGCTGCCGGATGTGCGGGACGGGCTGAAGCCCTCTCAGCGGCGCATCCTGGTCGCGATGAACGGGATGAACCTCGGGCCCAACACCCAGCACCGCAAGTGCGCCGGAATCTGCGGCGAGACCCAGTCGAAGTACCACCCGCACGGCGGCGAGGTCATCTACCCGACGCTGGCACGCATGGGGCAGGACTTCAACGCCCGCTACCCACTGATCGACCCGCACGGGAACTTCGGGTCGGTGGACGGCGACCCCCCGGGCGCGATGCGCTACACCGAGGCCCGGTTGTCCCACCCGGCCGTGGAGCTGCTGGACGAGCTGAAGTACGACACGGTCGATACGCAGCCGAACTACGATGAGACCATCGAGGAGCCGGTCTACCTGCCGGCGCGCTTCCCGAACCTGCTGGCCAACGGCACCGCCGGCATCGCCGTGGGGATGGCGACCAACATCCCGCCGCACAACCTGGGCGAGACGGTCGATGCCTGCATCGCGGTGCTCGAGGACCCGAAGATCGAACCGGCGGGCCTGATGAAGCACCTCCACGGGCCCGACTTCCCCACGGCCGGCCTGATCCTGGGCCTGAAGGGGATCAAGGAGTACTTCGAGACCGGCCGCGGCTCGGTCGTCATGCAGGGGCGCGCCACGATCGAGCCGATCGGCCGCGACCGCCATGCCATCATCGTGACCGAGCTGCCGTTCCAGGTCGCCAAGTCCAGCCTCCTCGAACAGATCGCGCAGCTTCACGAGCGCAAGAAGGTGGACGGCCTCGCGGCGGTGCGCGACGAGTCCGACCGCAAGGGGATGCGGATCGTCATCGAGCTCCGCCGTGACGCCAATCCCAACGTCGTGCTCAACCAGCTCTACAAGCGCTCGATGCTCCGGACCTCCTTCAGCGTCAACATGCTGGCGCTCATCCCCATCGGCGGCACGCTCGTGCCGCGGCGCTGCAACGTCAAGGAGCTCATCTCCCAGTATCTCATCCACCGCCGCGACGTGATCACGCGGCGGACGCGGTTCCTGCTCAAGCAGGCCGAAGACCGCGCCCACATCGTCGAGGGGCTGTTGAAGGCCATCGACAACATCGATGCCATCGTGGCCCTCATCCGCGCCAGCCGCAATCGGGGCGAGGCGCGAGAGGGGCTGATGAGCGAGTTCGGCTTCAGCGAGCGCCAGGCCAACGCCATCCTCGACATGCAGCTCGGGCAGCTCACCCGGCTTTCCCACGACGAGCTGGCCGCCGAGCTGAAGGACCTGCAGGAGCGCATTGCGGACTACAGGGCGATCCTGGGCTCAGAGGACCGCAAGTCCGAGATCATCAAGCACGAGCTCCGGGAGGTCAAGCGCAGGCTCGGCGATGAGAGGCGTACGGTCATCATTCCCGGCGAGGCCGACGACATCTCCGTTGAAGACCTCATCGCCCAGGAAGACATGTGCGTCACAATCACGCGCGACGGCTACATCAAGCGCCTCCCCGTCAGCACCTATCGCACCCAGCGGCGCGGCGGGCGCGGCATCCTCGCGCTCAACAAGAAGGAAGAGGACAGCATCCAGGACATCTTCGTCGCCACGACCCACCACCTGGTGCTCTTCTTCACCGACCAGGGGCGGATCTACCGCCTGAAGGCTTACGAGATTCCCATGGCCAGCCGTCAGGCCAAGGGGACGCCCATCATCAACCTCGTGCCGCTGGAGCCGCAGGAGCGAATCACCGCGTGGATTCCCGTCGAGTCCTTCGACAAGGGCGGCTACCTCTTCATGGTGACCCAGGGCGGGTTCCTGAAGAAGACGGCCCTGAAGGAGTACGATACCCCGCTGAAGTCCAAGGGCATCCAGGCGATCAACCTGGAGTCGGGCGACCGCCTGCAATGGGTGCTCTGGACCGATGGCAAGCAGGACATCGTCTGCGCGACCCGCGAGGGCAAGGCGATCCGCTTCGCGGAAAGCACGGTGCGTGCCGTCGGGCGCTCGGCGCGCGGCGTGCGCGGCCCGACCCTGCAGAAGGGCGACCGGCTCGTGAGCGCGGAAGCCGTGAACGCCGAGGACCGGCGCGACCTGCTAGTGGTCTGCGAGAAGGGCCTTGGCAAGCGGACCGCCCTGGACGAGTACCGGCAGATCGGGCGCACCTCCCAAGGCATCCTGACCGTCAGCGTCACGGATCGCACGGGGCGGGTCGTCGGGGTCCAGGTGGTGGACGATGAGGATGAGATCATGTGTATCACCGCCAACGGGATCGCCATCCGCATGCCGGTGCGCAACATCCGGCAGACGGGCCGCGTCGCCCAGGGGGTCAAGGTCGTCAACCTGGGCGAGGGCGATAGCGTCCGGGCCGTTGCGAAGGTCATCCGCACCGAGGAGGAAGAGGAGTAGGTGACCGGTGAGGGGAGCGACGAGGGCGAGGTCGGCTTCGTGCCCTTCGCGGAGGCGGAGCACACGGCCGATCTGGCCCTCGTGGCGCGCGGTCGCGACCTGGCGGAGCTCGCGCTCAACGCGTGCCGGGGTGCCATCGCGCTCATCGGGGATACGCGCGGGCTGACTGCTGAGGTCTGGGTCCGGATCGAGGCGCAGGCACCGGAGCCTGAGCGGTTGCTCGTGCGGCTGGTGACTGAACTGCTGGTGGCGTGGGAGCTTCAGGGCGGCCTGCCGGTGGCCGTTGAGCTCGAGCCGGCACCCGAGGCGCCCGAGACGCTATCGGGGCGTGTCGGCTTCGCCCACCCCGACGACCTTGAGGAGCGCATCACGGGCCTGCCCAAGGCAGCCACATACCACGACTTGCGAATCCGCCCCGAGGGCGACCTGCTGACGGTCACCCTCGTGCTCGATGTGTGACCCCCCCCGGCTCACCTGACCCGCGCCGTCGCCGTTGCTGGGAGCGCCGGCCCCCTGCCGGCTGTGGTGGCAGTGGCGCAGACTTCCAGCCTGCGGCCGTTGCCGTCCGCCGTCAGCCGGCCAGTCGGAGTTCGGGAACGCAAGCGAACAGCGATTCCACGACACCGGGGTCCCACTGGGTCCCGGCATGTCGGCGGAACTCGCGCGAGGCGTAGGTGGGGCCATCGGTTGCGCGATAGGGGCGAGGCCGGACCATCGCGTCGTAGGCGTCGGCGACCGCGATGATGCGGCTGGCCAGGGGGATGTCCTGGCCCCGCAGACCGTCCGGGTACCCGCCGCCGTCCGGTCGCTCGTGATGGTGCAGGACGTAGCGCGCCACGTTGCCCAAGGGCTCAATGGTCGCGAGGATCTCCGCGCCGCGCACCGGATGGATGCGAACCTCGCGCCACTCGGCAGTAGTCAGGCTGCGAGGGCGCTCCAGGATGAGCTGGTCCACCGCCACCTTCCCCAAGTCGTGCAGCAATCCGGCCAGACGGGCATGGCGAACCTCGTCATCGCTGAGGCCGTGCTGCCGGGCGATGCGACCCGCCAGGTCCCCCACCGTCTCGGCGTGACCGTCGCTGAGGAAGTCCTTGGCCTCGAGGCATCGGCGGAGGGCTTCCACCGCACCCGCCACGACCCGGTCGCTGCCGTCCAGCACGTCGAGCAGCCGGTTCCGCGCGGCCTGTACCGCCGTGCGCTGACGGTTCAACGCGCGGGCGGTGGCCACCATCAGTTTGCCGCGATCGACCGGACGGGGGACATATTCGTCGGCCCCGACCTGCACCACTTGCGCGAGGTCCGGTCCGCGCGAGCCGCCGGCGATGAGGATGACCGCGACGGTCGGGTCCGCGCGTCGGAGCCGGGATACGAGCGCCGCCGGCGGCAGGTCGTCCAGGGGCAACTCGCACACCACGACCGCCGGACGATGCGCCGGCAGCAGTCGGACAGCCTCCTCGCCGCCGCGCGCCTCGGCGACCTCCAGTTGGAAGTCGCACAAACACGACATCACGACCGGGTACGAACCGTTGGGGCTCCCGAC
>VGFB01000226.1 GCA_016869015.1 Armatimonadota bacterium | reverse complement strand
GCGCAGCCTGTACACCCGGTTGCGCGTCCCCGAACGGTCGCAGCTCAAGTTCCGGCAGCTTCTGGCGGAGTACCCCTTCGGCGTCCGGATGGACTACGGGAACGCCGAGAGCTTCCTCGCCTACTATGGCGACCCGTACGCGGTCGAGCTGCCGTGGGACCGGCCCGAATCCCTGGCCGAGCACGTCCGCCGACGGGCCGAGGCCCTTCGGCAGCTCCTTGCCGAGCGTCGGACACGGGAGCCGCAACTGACCCTCGACATCGACCCCGAGGCCGTGCTGCAATCAGTCGAGGAGGCCGGGTACGCGGAGTTGCGGGACTGGAACCGGCGGCTGGAGGCGGGACTCATCGGCGAGCGGGAACGGGAGTTCGTGCGGCACTCGGCGAGGACGGAGGCCGCTCGCGCGGAGATCACCGCCAAGTTCGACGAAATCCTGGCCGGCGGAGACGACGACGCGGCGCGGTGGCTCGAGGTGAACACCTGGCGATCGCTGGTGGCCCTGGACGGCGATCACACGGTCGTCCGGCGCTTCGGGCTGGAGGAGGACCTGACGCCCCGCTCCTTCGCACCGGGCGTCGGGAACACTCCCGACATGGAGTACTACAGCCCGCGCCTCGTCCTCGTGCCCGAGGTCAGCCTCATGTCGGGCGTGCGGCAGTGGACCCACGAGGGCGCGGCGGTGGTGGATCACGTCTTCCGGCTGATCGGCGACCATGGCGAGGACGCGCGCCCGGTGATCGGGCTGTTCATCGCCCCCACGCTGCACGAGCGCACGCGGTGGCAGTTCTTCGTGCTGAATCGGCAGTCGTGGCGCGGTGAGCCGGTGCCGGTGATCCCGTTCGAGGTTGGCGTCTGGCGCGACCTGCTCGCCCACGCCTACGAGGCCCGGCTGTCGTCGGCGGAGCTGGAGGAGCTGATCTTCTGCCTGCACCGCGCCGCCTTCGCCGCGCGGGACGTCAGCGAGTGGTGCGCCGAGATGGCTCGCCGCATCGACGCCTGGAAGACCGGCCGCCCGCCCGAGAACCACCTCCCCGCCCGGCAGGCGACGCTGCCGCTGGGGGAGACCTGACGGGCCGGCCGTGGCATGGGCGTCTCGCTCATGGATGCAGTAGAGCGCTCACCGGCGGGACGCCGGTGCCACGCGGAAACGAGTTGCGCATGACTGGGACATGGCCGCTGCTGCTCGCCTCCTGCCTGTACGCCCAGCCGATCACCCCCGAAGCCGCCCTCGACTTCGAGGTCGAGGGGGCGTGGCTGACGGCGCCGGACTTGCTGAGCGAGTTCAAGGAGGAGGAGCTCTGGTCCACCCGCACGATCCCCTTCGCCGAGCTTGCGGGGGGGCTGACGCTCGCGACGGAGCACGTGCACAGCGGGCGGACCGCGGGCAAGTGGGCCGATCATCCGCGCTACCCGACCATCCACACGACCCGCGTGCCGCGCGACTGGAGCGCGGCAAGGAGCCTCGGCTTCTGGGCTTTCTCCGAGGAGGCGACCGGCGAGCGCATCACCGTAGCCGCGCTCTCCGACAGTCCGGAGACCCCGTGGCGGGACTACCTGCGACGGGACCTCGTGGTCGACTGGCAGGGCGAGCGCGAGATCGCGCTGCCGCTTGCGGGCTTCACCCCTGAGGGGAGTCCGGTGGGCTGGGGCAAGGTGGACGCCCTGTATCTGTTCGCGAAGATCGACAACCGCGAGCCCAACCCCTACACGGTGCTGTACCTGGACGCGATGCGCCTGTCCGACGCCGACGCGCCGCCGGTCGAGGCCCGGGCGCCGGCGGAGGAGGGACGCCTGCCTCACGAGTTCCAGGTCCCGGAGTTCGACGCCTCGATCCTGAACCATCGCTGGCCGGAGACCCGGGACGGACAGCCGGCGACCGCGCCCATCCAGTACGGGAGCTACTTCCTCGCGGAGCGCGCGCTGTTCGGGTACTACCCGCGCTTCCAGCCGGGCTTCGTGAGCTTCAGCCCGGAGGGGCGGGCGTTCATCCGGTACGGCTCGACCATCATTCAGACGGTCGGCCCGGACGGGAAGTGGACCTACCAGGACCTGCTGAAGGAGGTCATCGAACCCTTCGCGCGGGACACGCTGGGGTTCGGCGGGATCGGGATCGGGAACAACGGTCAGGGGGACGAGGCCAGCCTGCGGTTCGACGCGGAGGGCGATGCCTACGCGCTGCTCTTCATCTGGGACCCGACCCGCGATGCGCGAACCCGCCGGGGGGTGCTGCTGCACTCGCGGGACGGGATGCAGACGTGGCGGGCCTACGTGCTGCCGAACTACATGGCCCGTTTCGAGAAGTTCGTCGGGCACAACACCGACTGCCTCCTCCGCCCGCCGGTCATCCTGCTCAGCGCCTACTTCGCGCCGACGAGCATCTTCCTCACGATCCCCGAGAAGCAGCCCGACGGCTCGCTGGTCATCCCGGAGCCCGTACCGATCGCCGAAGGAGCCTTGCCGTTCCTGCCCCACTCGGGCGAGGCGAATCAGGCGTTGACCGTGGGCGACCGGGTGTTCGTCGCCTACGGCAAGCTCGGCGCAGCTCCGGGCCACACCAAGGCGGACGGCGTGCCCAACTACGCCGTCGCCTACGACGTGAAGGCGCGGGCGCTCTCCGAGCCCGTGCTGATGGGCTTTGGGGGCCAGAACGCCGAGGACGATCACAACTGGGCGTCCATCGCCCTGGACGGTCAGGGCTACCTCCACGCCCTCATCAACGGTCACCACGATCCCTTCGCGTACGTTCGGGCTCAGGAGCCCCGCAGCATCGCCTCCTGGACGGCCCCGGAGAAGGTCGCGGCGGGCACGTCCTACGCCGGACTCGTCTGCGGCCGAGACGGGACGCTCTACTCGGTGACGCGCTGCGCGGAACCGGGCTACTACTTCCGCCTCAGCCTGCACCGGAAGCGCCCGGGGCAACCGTGGGAGGAACCGCAGCATCTCGTGTTGCCGTACAAGGCCTACTACCACGTATGGTTCCACAAGCTGGTGATCGACCCCGCGACCGACCGCCTGTTCCTCGGCTACTGGGCGCAGAGCTGCAGCGTGTGCCTGTTCCGCGACGAGTACCGGGCCTACGTGGACATCTGGCCCGACCGGGAGCGCCCGTTCCTGGGGAAGGCCGACGGACCGAAGCTGCCGAACGGCACCTATTGCTGCGGCGATCCGAGGAACTACGAGTTCTACGAGGCGCCGCCCAGCGAGCCGGCGATCCTGGTCTCCGACGACCGCGGGGAGACGTGGCGCCTGGCGACAACCGACGACTTCAGGTAGGCTGAGGCCTAGCAGAAGGGAGCACCCGACCATGCCGCGACCGGCCCTGAGCAGACAGCTTGTCGAGGCCTTCTCGCAGATGCCCGTCATCGACGCCCACGAGCATCTGCCGCCCGAGCGCGACCGCGTGGCGCGACAGGTGGACGTCTTCACGCTCTTTGACCACTACACGCGGCTGGACCAGCTCACCGCCGGATTGTCCCCCAAGGACCAGGAGCGCGTGTTCGACCGGGACCTGCCGCTGGAGCTGCGTTGGCAGCTGTTTCGGCCCATTCTGGCCAACATCCGCTTCGGCTCCTACGCTCGCCCGGCGTTCGCGGCGGCCAGGGAGTTCTACGGCTTCGACGACATCAACGATGAGACGTACGCCCCGCTGTCCCAGGCGATGCAGGAGGCCAACCAGCCGGGGCTGTATGCGCGCGTCCTGATCGAGAAGTGCGGGATCCGAGCGGCCCTGGTGCAGCAGGCGCGGACAGACTACGATGAGGAGTACCTCCTCCCGGTCATGCCGATGGACACGTACGCTGCCGTCCACACGTGGGAGCAGATCGCGCAACGGGGCCGCGAGGTGGACGACGAGGCCCCCGAGTCCCTCGACGAGTACCTGGAGCTCATTCTGGAAGGGCTACGGCAGTGGAAGGCGCAACGAGTCGTCGGCCTCAAGATGACCTCTCGCACCTACGGCCACCCCGACCGCGCGCAGGCCTGGGAGCTCTTCGGGAGCCTGCGCACGGGCGCTTGCGCGAGCCTCCCGGACCTCAACCCGCTCCGCGACTACCTGCTGGACTGCATGTTGCGGATGGCCGCCGAGGAGAACCTCGTGGTCGCGGTGCACACCGGCATGTGGGGTGACTTCCGCACGCTGGAGGCCACCCACATGATCCCCCTCATCCAGCGCCATCCGGCGACCCGCTTCGACCTCTACCACGCCGGGATGCCCTCCGTGCGGGAGGCGGGCGTGATGGGCAAGAACTCCGCGAACGTCTGGCTCAACCTCTGCTGGTGCCACATCATCTCGCCGATGATGACGCGGTCCCTGCTGGGCGAGTGGATCGACATGGTGCCGGTCAACAAGATCATCGCCTTCGGGGGCGACTACTGCCATCCGGTGGAGAAGGTCTACGGACACCTCACCATGGCGCGCGAGAACCTGGCGCGCGTCTTCGCGGCGCGGATCGAGGAGGGGCTGATGGACAAGGACGACGCGCTGGCGCTCGGCCGGCAGTGGTTCTACGAGACACCCAGAGCGCTGTACGGGCTGACCGCCTGATACTCGGCCGAGGGAGCCTCGATGCCCAAGCGACCCTTCGTCAACCGCCTGAATGACCTCGCGCGGAGGGACTGGCTCCTCTTCCAGAAGAGCTGGTTCGTGCACAACCCGCCGCCGCGGAGCGCCGATGTGCGGCTGCATCCGGCCAAGTTCCCCGAGACGCTGGCCGGGGAGTTCATCGGCTTCTTCACGAAGGCGGGCGAGACGGTCCTGGACCCGATGATGGGCACGGGCAGCGCGCTGGTGGCCGCGCTGGAGATGGGGCGCCGGGCCGTGGGCGTCGAGCTGCAGCCGAAGTACGCGGCCATCGCCCAGGAGCGGCTGGCGGCCGTCGGGGCGCCGGACTACCGCGTCGTGTGCGATGATGCCCGCAACCTCGCCGCGCACGACATCGGCGAGGTCGACTACGTTCTCACCTCTCCGCCGTACTGGGACATGCTGCGGATGAAGGGCTGGGAGACGCAGAAGGAGCGCGCGCAGCAGGGCCTGGATGTGCACTACTCAGACGACGAGCGCGATGTGGGGAACATCGAGGACTACGAGCGTTTCCTGGAGGAGCTGGTGCCCATCTACCGCGTCGCGGCGGAGCACCTCCGGCCGAAGCGCTACCTGACCATCATCGTGAAGAACGTGAAGAAAGGCGGCACGATCTACCCGCTGGCCTGGGACTTGGGCCGGCGCGTCGGGGAGTTCCTGGCCCTGAAGGACGAGAGGATCTGGTGCCAGGATAACCAGCGCCTCGCGCCCTACGGCATGGGCAACGCGTGGGTCTCCAACACCATGCACCACTACTGTCTGCAGTTCCGGAAGGCCTGACGGTGAGGCGACGGCAACGAAAGCGGGAAGAAGGGAAGAACGGCAAAGAACGGCGGAAGAAGGCATGTCCTGCAAACTGCTCCCCGAGGTTCTCCCCCTCTTCCGTTCTTCCCGCTTTCGTTGCCGTCAGAGCCCGAGCAGCGCCTCGGCGTTCTTCCAGCCGATCCTCTCGTAGCACTCCCGTGAGATGTACCCCTTCTCGACTGCCTCGTTGAGGAAGCCGACGAGGTCCATCTCGTTGCGTGGGTCGCAGACATCCGTCCCGAAGAACAGCCGGTCCTGGAACTCCTCGAGGAACGCGTACCCGAACTCGCGGTCGCGGCTGATCGCGTTGTAGCCGCTGCCGGCGGCCGGTGAGAGGTCTCCCAGGAGGTTCGGGTACTCGCGCATCAGCCGCACCACGGCCCCGCCCTCCGCGACCTTGCCCTTCGGGTAGCCCGCGCGGGCCTCCTCGGTGAGATCGCCGCCGATCTCGGCCCAGAAGGGCTGAGAGTGGCCGAGGAACTTCAGCCGCGGGAACTTGCGCAGCGCGCCCTCGAGCAGCGGCAGCCCCAGGCGATCGATGATCCCGTAGTAGTGCCCCTGTTGCGGGGCGATGTGGAAGGTCAGGGGCAGTTCGTTCGCCTCGGCGTGCCGGAAGAGGTTCTCCATGAATGGGTCATCGAAGGGCAGGTTGCAGGTCACCTCCCCGATGCCCTTGCACCCCCGCGACTTGTAGTGCCGCATGAGGTAGCTGAGGTCCGCGTCCGGGTGATTCCCGTTCATGCGCGGGTCGACGTTCATGAACGGGATGATGAAGCCCGGGTACTCCTCGGCGGCCCACAGATACTCCTCGTTCGACTGCACCACCCACAGGCATTCCGGGCTCAGAATCGGCAGCGCGACCACGGCCCGCACCCCAAGCGGCTCCAGCTTGTCCTTCAGTTCCTGCGGCGTTGCGAAGTAGCTCCCGAACTCGCTGTCCTGCCGCGGCCCCTCGAACATGCGCGTGTGAACGTGGATGTCGATGAACATGTCGCCTCCGGCTTTCGGGTCAGCTGTTGACGTCCTCCGGGACCGCCACCGTCCCGGTGGCTGCTGTGGCGGCGTGGCGAAGCCGTGGACGTCCCACGGCTCACCGCCTTCCACCTCGGCCACCGGGACGGTGGCGGTCCCGGAGGACGTCAACGGCACACCTCACTGCCCACCGATATTGCGC
>VGFB01000225.1 GCA_016869015.1 Armatimonadota bacterium | reverse complement strand
GACCCGGCCGCGCAGGCCGCCGACAGAGGTCTTGCGCGCGCCGGGCAGCTCCAGCGGCCGCGACCAGGACAGGATGACCGCGTCCTCCGCCCCTCCGCCCAGTCGGGCGCGCAGCGACCAGTTCGTCGCCTCGGGCTCGCCGTAGATGGCCTGGAGGTCGAGTTGGTTGCCCAACCGGGAGTCCCGGTACGCCGTGTAGCTGGTCTGCAGACGGAGCCGCTCGCCCATGCCCCACATGGCGGAGAGCCCCAGGTTGCCCGAGGGCACCAGCAGCCGCGCGTCGGCGGGCCCGCGTCCGCCGCCCGAGCCGTACACGCTGACGAGACGGTCGCGGTCGAAGCGGTACGCCGCATGCAGCCCGTAGTAGGTCACCGTGCCGGAGGTGTCCAGCTGGTGGTCGCGCTGAGTTCCCACGGTGAGATCGGCCCGCAGGCTGAGGCGCTCGCCGGAGGAGGAGACCCCCAGACGGACGGCTCGCTCGCTGCGATCGAAGGCGCGCGCGGGCAAGGGATCGTGGTAGCTCAGGTCCTGGACCTCGACGGAGGTCGACAGGTCCCGCGACCACGCATAGCGCGCGCCCAACCGCAGCATCTGCTCGTCGGTGCCGCCGCGGCCGTCGGTGCGCCCTTCGAGGTTCATCCGCAGGCTGTTCCACGAGGCGTGGGTCTGGAGGCGCTCGGACAGGGGCACCGAGAGCGCCGCCTGGGTGTAGTCGCAGTCGCGGTAGGCCCCGTAGTAGTCCGGGCCCGCGTGGACGGTCGAGAAGGAGTAGTAGGCGCGGTGTCGCCAGGAGCCGTCCAGCTCGACGCGGTAGGCGTCGTCCGTGGTCGACAGCCGGCCGCGGCGCTCGTTGCGGGCGTACTCCGCCGCGACGTGCAGGTCGTCGCGCGGGCGGTAGTCGGCCTCGAGGCTGGTGAGGGCGTCGTCGAGGTCGCCGGCGCCCGCCGGATCCCGTTGGCTGCGTCGAAGGTGGTTGAGGCGCAGATGGGTCTCGTCGTCGAACCGGGCGTCGACATGGGCGCCGACCTGGTGCAGGTCGCTGTCGCCCCAGCGGTCCGTGGCGTGGTGCATCCCGAACTCGAGCGTGTCGTTGGGACGCCAGCTGACCTCTCCCCCACGCCCGTACCGGCCGGCCTCCGTCAGGCGCGACTGCTCGTAGGCGTGATCGCCCAGCCGCACGGACAGGCTGTCGGTGGCGAAGCCCACTCGAAGCTCGGCGCGCTTTCCGAAGAGCCCGGCGTGCTGGGCATCGGGTCCGCGCAGTAGGAACTCCACCTCCCGCCGACCGGCTTCGTCCAGCGTGCCCGAGCCCGCCAGCTCCACCTGCGCCCCGAAGCCGTCGCCGCCGCCCATCGCGCTCACCGTCAGTCGCGCGGGAATCCGGTGGCGCGGGTCGAACTTCACGTTCACCCGCGGGATCACGTCCACCAGCGAGGCGCCGACCGCCGGCTCCCGGGCCTCGCTGTCGCCCTCGGCTCGCACCGCGAGCTGCAGGCTGTGTCGGACGCGGGCGGCGAGGTCCGGCTTCGTGGTCACCGTGACGGACACGTCGATCACGCCGCCGGGCTCCAGCGACGCCCGGTCCGGCTCGACCCGTGCCGGATAGCCGTGCCCGCTGAGCACCTCGGCGCGGACGCTTACCGCCGAGTTGCCGCGGTTGACCACCTGGAACCTCGCCGTGTACGACTCGCCGCCCAGGACGGTGGAAGGGGCGTCGATCAGGAGCGTCTCCAGCCCGGTCACCGCGACGATGCCGATGGTCGCCGTGTCCGCGTCTCTGACCGCGGGATCGCGCTGCGCGTGGACGGAGTAGGTGATGGTCTGCGGGCCCGCCGGGGCCGTGCGGGGCACGGCGATCGAGAGAATGCGGGCGATCGACTCGCCGGGACCCAGTGCGAAGCTGCTGGGGGCGATGACCGACAGCCACCCGGTGGGCAGGTCGATCGACTCGATGAACTCCTCCGGACCGGGGCTGTGATTCGTCACGCGAACGCTCGCGGTGACGATCTCCCCGGGGCGCGCGTCGGTCGTCTTCGCCGAGACGAACAGCGCCTCGACCCCGTCCCCCTTGCCCTGGCCGAAGCCGACGGCGCAGAGGACGAGGGCCGACGCGAGGGCCGCCGCCCGGCGGAGGCTACCGAAGCTCGATCTTCGCTTGAATGCCGAACACATCGCTGTCCCCATTGTCTGCCACGACCAGCGCGTTGTAGATCCCGCGCGGAACGCCCGTCAGCTCAACGGCGAAGCGCGCCGAGCAACCCGGGTACAGCCGCTGGCGCTGCGCCTCGAAGCGGCCCACCGAGGCGCCCTCCGCGTCGAAGAGCTCCGTCCACACCACCGGGGCCAACCGCCGCTGTCCCGTGTTCTCGATGTCGGCGTTGAGGAAGCAGCGGCCCTCCTCGGCGGCGAGCTCCTTCGTCAGGAACTTCACGCTGCGATCGCCCGTCTCGCCCACGTCGGTCACCATCTGCACGCCGTAGCGCATGATGGTGCGGATGGCGATCTGTGGCTCATCGGCGTTCGGCCCGGCAACCTCCGGCGCATCCTCGGCCAAGGGCTCGATCATCACCATGCTCCAGTAGGTGCCGACCAGCGCCGGGTCCTGCGGCACGTGGATCACGTAGTTCACCGCCTCCGTGGCCTCCCCGGGGACGGTAAGCTGCTGGGGAGTGATGGTGATCCAGCGGCCGTTGGAGCGCGGACTGGCGCCGCATTCCTCGTAGTGTGTCTGGCCGTCGGCGGTGAAGCGGTAGTCCGTCTGGTAGACCTTCACCGGACGAGGCTCGTGGCCCGTGTTCGTCAGCAGGATCTTCCCCTCGAGCGTCGCCCCGGGTTGCACGGTCGCCTCTCGGGTCAGCCCGCCCACTACGATGATCTGCCCGCCGAAGGCCGGGGGAAGGCACCCGAGCGCCGCTGCGGCCATGCTGAGGAGTGCGGTTGCGCGTTTCATGGTTCGTTCACTCGCCGATCGTGATGAGCCCGTACGAGACGCCCGCCATGTGGGCGCCTACGGGCGCGTGCAGCGAAAGCCCCGTGATCCGGAACTGTAGAGGAATGCCGGTTCGGTCGCCCTGGCCGAGGCACAGCAGCGTCCCGCTCGGGGTGATCTCCGTGAAGCCGTGCGCCCCCGACAGGCGGCCCGCACCGACGCCGTCCCCGCTGCGGCGAACCCACAGCTTCATCCCCTCGGGCCACGCGCCACCCTCCCGTCGCACCTCCACTCGCCACCCCGCCAGCGGGCTGGACATCCCCGTCACGCTCAGCAGGACCGCCGCCGGCTCGCCCGTGTAGGGAAGGGTCGCGCGTCCCCGCGTCGCCTGAATGAGCCACTGCGGCCCGACCATCACCTGGCAGCTCCCCATGACCGCCAGGCCCGCGGCCGGGCTCTCGGTCGAGAGCGCGCACAGGGCGAGGGCGATTGCGGGGAGCACGCCGGTCGTTTTCATCTTCGTTACATCCGATCTTTGGATGCGGAAGAGGGGCAGGACGTCGGGCGCCCTGCCCCTCCCGGGGTTGGGACGGCTGCTACGGCGTCGTCAGCGTGTAGGTGACATTGTGCGACTCGGTGCCCGGCGCCACCGCCACGGTCGCCGTGGCCCGATAGGTCAGACTGCAGTTGCCGTCGGCGTAGGCGATCCCGGTGACAAGGCTCTGGGCCGTGGTGCTCAGCTGCACCTCGCCGCCGGCAGTGCCGCGGGAGCCGCCCACGCCCGGAGTCGCCGATCCGCTTACCCCGCTCGCCAGCACGTACAGCGGGTAGTTGATCGTGCCCCGATCCGTCTGGACGGTGATGCGGCGGGCGGCGCCGTTGGTCGCCCAGTTCAGCGTGCTCGAGCTGTCGGTGGCCTGGCCGGCGCCGGTGCCGAGGTTGATCGCGATCACGAGATCGACCTGAGCGTCGCTGACGTCTACGGCGTCGAGGGCGTCGACGGTGACGGTCACGATGTGGCTGTCGGAGTCCAGTTGCGCGAAGACGGCCGGTGTCAGCAGGACGGCGAGGACGGCGGTGAAGAGCAGCGTTCTCATGATCAGGCTCATCCCTTTCGTGCGGGGCTCACTGTCCCGCCAGGTAATGATTGGGCCCTGTGGCCCTTCTTCATGTCGCTTGCGGCGGCACATCAGGTGCGGCATGCCCCGCAGTGCAGGGGCAGTTGAGCCTAGCGGTCGGCCAGCGTGTACGTCACCGTGTGTACGTCAGTCCCCAGCCCGGCCGCCCAGGTCGCCGAGGCCGAATAGCGCAGGTCGGCGGCCCCCAGCGACGACCGAATCCGCGTGATGAAGTCGCGGTCCACGCCGTCCCGCAGCGGCACGACCCCTGCGGCGATCCCGGGGTTCTGACCGTTGCCGGTGATGTTCCGGGCCTCGACCGTCAGGCTGTAGCGCGGGTTGACGAGGCTGGACCGGACGGTGATCTTCCGGTTGCCCTGACCGTTGCAGAACCACATGACGTCACAGGTCTGGTTGACGGTCGGGGGACTCAGCGGGTTGACGATCAAGGTGATGTCTCCGCCGACGACGACGATGGAGTTGCGCTGCAACACGGTGACCCGCACGACGTGTGAATCGCTGCTCTGCGTGTGAGCGGCGGCGGCGAGCCCGACAGCGGCGACGGCGGCGATGAGTGCTCTCATCAGTTGCCTCGAATGGCCCGCACGGTTCCCGGGCACTGTAGGTGCAGGTGTCCGCCGGTCTGGCGCGTGCTGCGCGGCAAGGCGCTGTCGGGGGTCTTACCGCAAGTTGCCTTCCGGCAACACAACTTTTATTGAGGCGTGCTTGAGGGGCTTGAGCCCGCGTTGAGACCGGCGTCAACGCGCCGGCCCCCGCCGGTAGAGGAATCCGCTGCGGCAGGACCGCCGGAGTGTGGTATAGGGCCTCCGACGGACGGCATTACCGCATGGCCCAGCCTGAGGCGCTATCGGCGCGGTGGAGCTGGGTGTATGGGGGGCGAACATGGACAGGCCCGGCGCCGACGCGCGCAGTGTGCTGATTGTCGACGACGAGCCGGCGGCTGTGTGGACCCTGGGCCGCATCCTCGTACAGGCCGGCTTCGAGGTCTCGACGTGTCTGGGGGCCGAGGAGGCCATCAACCTGCTCGGGGAGCAGTCCTTCGGGTGGGTCATCACCGACATCTCGATGCCGTTGGTGAGCGGCCTGGGAGTGGTCGACTGGGTCCGGGCGCACTGCCCGGAGACGCGGGTGATCGTGATCACCGGCCTGGGGACGCGGGCTCTGCGCGACATCGCGTTACGGCGCGGCGTGTACCTCTACCTGGAGAAGCCGATCGATCCCGACCTGCTGACCAGCGCGATGGCCGATCCCGGGAGTAACACCGGGTTCGTCGGTGTGATGGACGACGTCAACCTCCTGGACTACCTCCAGATGATCAAGGCCATCCGCCGACGAGGGATCATCCGCATTGTGGGGCGGACCGGGGAGAGCGCCGCCGTCTTCCTGGACGGCGGTACGGTCCGGCATGCCGAGTGCGGCGACGCAACCGGGCGGGAGGCCTTCTTCCGCTGCCTCGATCTGGAAGCCGGCTCACTGTCGGTGCAGCCCTGGACGGACCCGCCGGTGGAGTCGATTAACGTCAGCGCCGACGCCCTCCTCCTGGAGGCCGCCCGTCGACAAGACGAGGCGGCGCGGGACCTGGTGACCGGCGCAGTCCAGGAGGCGGGAGTTCCGTGACGACCGTGCCCCTCCGAGAGGACGAGAGCGTGCGGCTTGGGCTGATCGAGGCGCTCCGACGCTCGTCAGGGCGGCCGGGCCCCAACCCGCCGTCCGACGACCCGCCTCCCACAGCCGCGTCCCGGCAAGCGCCACCGCGGCCCCGGCCCGCCATCCCGGCGCCGGGTCCGCCCGGCGCGCGGCCCGTCGGGACGCCCGGCCCGATGAGCCTTGAGACGTGGGCCCCCTTCCAGGTCTGCGCCCTCGCCCTCGAGCACGCGCGACGGATGGCCGAGGGCGCCGGCCCCACGGACGGCGGCCCCGCCTGCCTGTACATCCACTCGGGGTCCGGCCTGGGCAAGACCCACCTCCTCTCCGCGATCGCGAGCCACCGGGGAAGCGATGTCCTCCTCGCCAACGTCGCCCAGCTTGCCGCGGCGTTCGGCCGCGTCGAACGGATGGGCAGCCTCACCCATCTGGAGGACTGGCTGACCTCGCCCCGGCTCCTGCTGCTGGACGACCTGCAGGCCTGCGGCGACAGCCGCGCGCTTCAGCGCGCCCTGCAGACGAGCATCGCGCGGATGCTCGACTCGGGGGGCGCAGTCGCCATCGCGGCCGATGTCCCGCCCCGAGGGCTGAAGCGGATCCGGGGGAGGTTGCGGTCGCTCGTCGCGTCCGGGGAAGTGGTCGAACTCGCGATGGGCACGGCCGCAGAGCGCCTCGACCTCTTACGCGCCATGCGCCTGGACCTGGCCGATGAGGTCCTCAGGCCCATCGCGGAGTCGATCGACGACAGCGTGACGCGGCTGAAGACCGTCGCTGCGCGCGCCGCCCGACTGGCCCAGCGACCACAGGGCCCCGAAGCGGCCGCGGCGGCGGAGGAGGCGCTGCTGA
>VGFB01000224.1 GCA_016869015.1 Armatimonadota bacterium | reverse complement strand
CGGAGCATCTCGGCATCCTACGTCGCTGCATCGAGATCGCTCACGCCTTCGACTGCAGCCTGATTCGGGGCTTCACCTTCTGGAAGACCGGCCCGGCCACCGCCGTGTGGCAGCAGCTCCTCGACGCCTACCAAGAGCCGATCGGGATTCTGGAGGCCGAGGGCTGCCTCATCGGGATCGAGAACGAGGCCTCGACGCACATCGCCACCGCTGCCGAGGCCGAGGCTTTCTACCGGGACCTCGCTTCCCCGCGCGTCAAGGCGATCTGGGACCCGGCCAATGAGGTCTATGCGGAGAACGGCGAACTGCCCTTCCCGACCGCCTTCGAGCGGATGAAGCCGAACCTGGTGCACGTGCACCTGAAGGACGCCGTCCGCGACGAGAGCGGCGACCCGCACTGCGTGCCGATCGGCGAGGGGGGCTACATCGACTACCCCGGTCAGCTCCAGGCGCTGGTGGACATGGGCTACGAGGGCGCGTGCTCGCTGGAGACCCACTGGCGGCCGGCGCAGCAGCTCGACGAGGACCTCCTCAACCGCCCCGGCGGCGCCACCTTCAGCGCCCTGGGTGAGGAGGCCTCCCGCATCTGCCTCGACAACCTCAAGCGCATCATCGGCGGGCTGAGGGTGTAGGGACCCGTAGGGCGGCTGCCCCTGCCGTCCGTATCCGCCGTGACGGGTCGCCCCGAGGGGCCGTCTGGTGGTCCGTCAGCCAAGATCTGTGTGGTGTTGGTTGGGCGGAAATTGGTGCCTGTCCCTAATTTCCGCCACCCAACAGTTCATGGCTGACAAGGCACTAGCGCTCCACCGGGCCTCCAATGAGCAGGAGTGCCCTTCGGGTCACCCGGACGGTGACGACCTGCCCGGTGGAAGCGCCCTGGCTCCAGGCGATGAGCCCGTTCCGGGCGGGGAGGCTGAAGGAGCGCAGGACCGTCTGAGGCGTTGCCCCGGCCGGGCCGATTCGCAGGTTCCGGTCGTCCTCCATCTCCGCCGGCGGGTCGCTGAGCCCGGTCAGACGCTTGAGCACGTCCGGATTCAGGCCGATGCTCCGGGCCCGCACGAACGGGCCGCCGGCTCCGCTCAGGGGGGAGGAGGTCACCTCCAGCTGCGCCTTGAGGGTGCTCCACTTCGGCTCGACCACGCGGCCCTGGGCGTCCAGTTGCAGCTCCAGGCAGACCCACACGGTCGCTCCCGGCGTGGGCGGGTGTCCGCCGGTGGCGTAGACGACCTCGCACACGATCTCCTCCAGCCCCAGGGTCACCAGACGCACGTCCGTCAGACCGTCTCCGGCGCGGGTGGCGTAGGCGACGTACTCCTCGGTCGGCGCCCACGCGGGCGGCGCGACGGCGACATAGCCGTGGGCGCCCAGGTCGCCCCGTGGGAGGAGGCGCCGCGACTCCTCCGCCCCGGGGGCGGAGACGAACAGGCCGTCCTCGCGGCAGACCGCGATCAGCCCGCTGCGCGGCGCGGCGCCGGGGGGCGCATCGGCGCGCACGCCCGGGCTGAGGGCGGCCGATGTCTGCTCGTCGGGCACCCCGGAGACCAGCCCGGTCCCCGTGTCGATGAGGTAGTACTCCGCTCGCCCGTCCAGCCCCACGGCGCCCACCACCACCTGTCCCGGCGTGGCGGCCGGTCGCAGCACTGTGCCGAGGCCGGACACGGTCGCGACCAGCGGTGCGAGCTTCTCGGCCACCGGATCGTAGAGGATCAGCGCCGTGTAGTCCTGCTGTTGGCGCAGGGCCACGATCAGCTCCGGGTTCTCCAGCCAGACCACGGGCGGGGCCGAGGGGAAGGGCGCGATGCCGGGGATCGGCACCGGCGCGCCCACGCGGGGATCGAAGATGGAGAGCAGGAACTGCGAGTCGCCCGCCGGGGATGGCGCGCCACGCTGCCAACAGGCGAGCCGGGAGCCATATGGCGCGAAGGCGGCGCGGGCGGAGGCGAGGTTCGGCACGGGCAGGGCCGAGCGGCCGTCGAGCGGCACGGCGGTTCCCGCGGCCGCCCCGGCGGCGGTGTAGCCCGTCACCAGCAGGCAGCCGCCGTCGGGGGACCACAGCAGCTCCGGCGCCTGCACGTGCGCCACCACACGCTCGTCCGTCACGATCAGCTGTGACAGGTCCGAGGCCTCCAGGGCCCATGCTCCACGCGCGGCAAGCAGGAGGAGGAGGGCAAGACTGAGGCCTGTCCCGGATCGAGTCGCGGCGCGGCTCCTAGTCAAGGGGCGCTGTCACCTCCTGCTTCAGGAAGTGCCGGCCACACCGGTGGCAGACGGGGTGCGGGCGGAGGGCATCGCGCCACGGGGCGATGCGGCGGAAGTCCAACGGCCCGCTCTCCGCTCCGCAGTTCGGGCAGCGCAGCCGGACGAACATGCGGTAGACGATGAGGAGGAAGTACAGGGCTCCCACCGCCAGCGCATATGTCGCCGCCTGGCCCTGCTCGGCGCCGACCTGCTGGGCCCCCCAGAACACGAGGCCGCAGAAGCCCGCGATCGCCACGCCGACGAGGGCGTAGTAGGCCAGGGCCCCGCGGACCCGCATCGGGCGCTCGAGCCAGCGCCCCGTCGGGTCGGCGCGGCGGCCGGCGCGCAGGCGCGTCTCCAGGTCCTCGCTCCGGCGGACGCACGTCCGGCAGATCGTGCGCCCCAGATCGTAGTCCTCCTCCAGCTCGCCGATCGGCCGCCGGGGCGCCACGCACTCCCCACAGACCGCCCGCCCGCAATCCCAACAGAACGCCACCGCGGCGCGCCGGGGATGGTTGAAACACTTCAGCAGCATCTCGACGGCGTCGACGTCCGACATCGCGGCCTGCGCCGGCAGTCCCATCCCGCGCTTGCGGTCATACTCCGCCCGCTCGGCCGGGTCACTGAGAACTTGGTAGGCCAGGTTCAGCTCCGTCATCAGCCGCTGCGCTTCGGCCTTGGCCTCCGGCGGATGCACGTCCGGGTGGTAGCGGCGGGCGAGCAGCCGATAGACCTGATGGACGACCTCCGGGATCGCCTTCTCATGCAGCATCAGGATCTCGTAGAGGTCGCGCACGGAACACCCCGTGGGAGGGGGAGTTACAGGACGAACTTCCGGATCGCTTGTGCCACGCCCTCATCGCCGGGGCCGGTCACGAAGTCCGCGACGCGTCGTACCGGCTCGGGCGCGTGGTGCATGGCGACGCCGATGCCGGCCGCTTCGATCAGCGGCTGGTCGTTGATCATGTCACCCAGGCCCAGCGTCTCCTCGAGCGGAACGTCGAGGTGCTCGGCGACGGCCTGCAGGGCCCGGCCCTTCGAGGCGCTAACGCTCAGGAACTCGATGTACTCGGGCAGCGAGCGCGTCACATACACGCGCCCATCGAACCGTTGCCTCGCCTCGGCCAGGTATCGCTCTGCGCGGTCGGGGTGGTCGATGATGAGGATCTTGGTCGGCGCCTTGCCCGGTAGCCGCCGCACATCTCCCACCGGGACGGGCAGCGAGCCGGTCCGCTCCAGGTAGTCGCGGGCCCAATGGTCCACCTTCAGCACGTACATGACGTCATCCACGTAGTAGTGGATGTTGGCGCGCTGCTCGATGCAGTAGGCCAGGACGTCCCGGGTCGCTTCAGCGGGCACCGGGTCGTGCAGAATGGTCTCCCGCGAGCGAGCGCGGCGGACCAGGGCGCCGTTGTAGGAGATCACCGGCGCGTCCCCGAGGTTCAGCCGCTCGGCGAACTCCACCGCCGAGTGGTGCATCCGACCGGTCGCCAGGATGATGTGGACTCCGCGCGCCTGAGCCGCCGCGATGGCCTCCGCACAGGCGGGTGGGATGTGGTGGTTGCCGGTCACGAGCGTCCCATCGAGATCCATCGCGACCAGGCGTATCTTCCGCTTCGATTGCATCGACTCACTCTTGGTGCGAAGTGCACGGCCGGACGCCCCTACTTCCATTCCAGCACGGCGATGCGCCGCCCGAGGCCGGCCCAGACCTGCGGCTTCTCGCCGGCAGCCCCGGGCACCACGCCCAGAGCCTGGACCTGCTCGCCCAGGGCGTAGACGCCCTGCTCGTTGCCGTCGATGTCGTAGACCCGCACCGTGCCGTCGGGTGCGGCGACGATCCACTCGCCCTGCCCGTCGAGGTTCACGTCGGCGTGGGCGAGGTGGGCGACGTTCAGCAAGTAGCCCGCGGCGTTCAGCGGCCAGGTCCACAGCTCCGTGCCGTCGACGGCGACCCCCGCCAGATCCACGCCCAGCCCCAGCGTGGCGTAGGGGTTGCCGACGGCGGACGGACCGCCGCTCACCTGAGTCGGGTTCTGGCGCTTGCCGAGGAGGAAGTCGGCGCGCCGGTCGCCGTTCAGGTCGCCGCACTCGGCGGCGGACGCCGGGATCCAGTGGGGCCACTGGCCGATGCGCTTGCCGTCCGCGTTCAGGATGTGCACGGCCCCGGTGTCGTAGCCCACGAACACCTCGAGCTTGCCGTCGGCGTCTCCGTCGCCCGCGAACACCCAGGCCGGGTCGGTGGGGGCGCCGTGCTTCCACCGCGTCTTCCCCGAGCCGTTCGAGCAGACCAAGCCCACGGCCGAGCTGCGGCCGGCCAACAGCTCGCTCTCGCCGTCCCCGTCCAGGTCGGCGACGGCCAGGCAACGGACGTGGGAGCCCTTCACCCGGAGGTCGAGCGCCCGGCCGCCGTCCGCGCGGAAGGCGACCAGGGACTCCCCCTCGCCGTCCGTCACGACGATCGCGGGTCGGCCCTGCAGCGTGCCGACCTGCGGCCGTCGCACACCTCCCCCCGGAACCGCCGGCATCCACGCGCCGGGCGAGCCCGAGCGGTTGATCTCCTTCAGGCCGCACGGGAAGACGTTCCGCAGGCCGCCCGACCGGTCGCGGATCGCCAGCTCCTTCCCGGCCCATACCATGGCTTCGCCACGCCCGTCGCCATCGACATCCCCGCCGCCGAGGGCCTGAATGTCGGCGGTCGTTCTGACCACGGTGACCCGGGCGAAGGGTCCCCGGCCCAAGGGAGTCGGCGGTGCGAGGCCCGAGCCCATCCCGCCGAACTGCCGTTGCCAGGCGGTCCCGACGGCGTAGAGCAGCAGACCCACGGCCCCCAGAGCCAGGACGGCCGTCGCTGCCAGGCCGACAATCAGCCAGCGACGCCAAGCCGCGCGGGGAGGGGGCTGCGCGAACAGCAGGTCGTCCTCGTCTTCAACGGGCAGCCCGCCCGGCGGCCTCGGGACCGGCGGGGGAAGCTCGCTGGGCATGCGCCTCCACCTCCCTCAGTGCCGAACTGCAGTGCCCCAGCGGGAAGTTGGCTGTCTCCGGCCAACAACCCTCCCGAGGGCTTGTCCGCCCCTTGCGTCACGCCACGCCGACGCTCCCGTCGAGCCGGGCCCGGACTTCGCGCGCCGTTCGGCAGTGGATCGCCACCGTGTCGGCCGTATCGCGCGCGTAGCCCCCGGCGAGGACTACGGTGGCGGGCACGCGAGCGGCGGCGCAGCCGCGGAGGACGATTCGGTCGCGCTCGAGGAGGCCCTCGGTCGTCACCGCGAGACCGCCGAGCATGTCGCCCTCGTATGGGTCGGCTCCGGCGAGGTAGAAGGCCAGCTCCGGGTCTGAGCCCAGGGCGGCCTCGACCCCTCGGTGGACGCCGGCGAGATAGGGGCCGTCGGGGCAGCGGTAGGGAAGGCCGATGTCCAGGTCGCTCGGCGGCTTCACGAGCGGGTAGTTGTCGTCCTCGTGGATCGAGAAGGTGAAGACCGACTTGTCATCGGCGAAGATCGAGGCGTTGCCGTTGCCCTGGTGCACGTCGCAGTCGATGATCGCCGCGCGGCGGATGACGCCATCGGCTTGGAGGCGTCGGACGGCCACCGCCACGTCATTGACGTAGCAGAACCCCTCGCCGTGGTCGCCGAAGGCATGGTGGAAGCCCCCCGAAAGGTGCAAGGAGACGCCTCGGTCCAGCGCGAGGCGGCCGGCGAGGATCGTACCGCCGGCGCTCAGGATCGAGCCCTCGAGGATGTCCGGGCTGACCGGCGTGTCGGGCGTCAGGTAGCCCCAGCCGAAGGCGGCCAGCCGTCGGAGGTGGGCGAGGTAGGCGGGGTCGTGGACGAGCAGCAGGTCCTCCTCGGAGGCGGGTCGGGGCTCGGCAATGTCCTCGGGCCGCAGCACCCCCGTCGCCGACAACTCGGCATACACCCGTCGGTACTTCTCCACCGGGAAGACGTGCTCGCCCATGTCGACGTAGTAGGCGTCCGAGTAGACGCACCAGGGCCGGCTCATCGGCGCCCTCGGTAGACACGGGCTCAGGCCCGCAGCGTGCCCTTCTGCCGGCCGACGAACCAGTAGATCAGCGCGCCGATCCACCCGGCAAGGACCACCACCAGGACCCACATCAGCTTGTCGTTATCTCCGGGGAACTCACGCCGGGCGACGTCGATCAAGGCGACGATCCAGAGCACCATCAGGGCGATCATCGCCGCGATCATAAGGGCCCAGATTACGACGAACACGGCGCCGAAGGCCAGCGGAGCGGCTACGTCGGCGGGCGGGGGCGTGGGCTGCATGTCCTGCCTCCTGGCGAGTGGTCACCGGCTACGGCAGT
>VGFB01000223.1 GCA_016869015.1 Armatimonadota bacterium | reverse complement strand
CGCTGCTCCGTCACCGTCATTGTCGAGGTGGGCCCTTCGAGCGACGACGACACATCCTCACAATGACGAGTGACGGCGCACTAGTGGCGTGTCAGCCGTGATTCTGGCAGTTGCCGTTGGTCGTCGTGGGTCGGCTCACCAGAGCCGACGCCGTCCGGCATTGACCTGAAGGCTCTGTCGGCTCTGGTGAGCCGACCCACGACGACCCAAGGCTTCACGGCTGACAGGGCGCTGGACGGGCCCCGGAACCTATGGTATAGTAGTATAGAAAACTGTACCATAGGAGGCTTTGCATGCCAGGGGAATGGCGCGGCATCGGGCCGATCACCGACGGGGCTCTGGAGCCGGCCGGGCCGGGCTCGGGGCAGTCGCGGATCGAGGCGGAGTGGATGGATAGCCTGAAGCACGATGGGGACTTCCTGCTGCTCTGGGGTGGGGCGTTCAAGGCGCAGTGGCCGATGGGAGAGGGCAGGGAACCGTTCGGCATCACGTGGCACGGGGTGAGCTTCTCAGACACGGGAAGGGCCGAACAGGTTCTGGAGACCCCGGCGGCCCATGTGGAGCTGATCCTCAGCTCGCTGGCCCACGAGGGGCGGATCCGGCTGCTGCAGACGCTGTTCACCGGCCCGCGCACGAGCCGGCAGCTGACGGAGGCCACCAGCCTGCGCGGCGGCAACTTGCACTACCACCTGAAGGAGCTGATGCACGCACACTACGTCGAGCAGCGTGACGGGCTCTACCGCCTGACCGAGCGCGGCGCCCAGATGCTCATCACGGTCGCGTGCCTGGCCCATATCTGCGTGGAGGACCAGGGGAAGCGCGGGCTAGTGGTGTCCGGATGGCGACGGGGGTGAGTGCGCGCCGGTCAGCGCCCGCCCTCTTCGGCCAGGTCGGCGTAGATCAGCTCGGTGGCGTCGGGGCTGAGGGTGCCGAGCTCGCGTTCGGCGGCGGCCTCGAGGTAGCGGCAGGGGCGGTCGGTCTCGGCGATGGTGGGGAGGCCGTTCTGCTGCCGGAGGGTGTCGATGAGGAGCAGCAGTTGGGAGTCGACCGCCACGGGGTCGGTTCCGGCGAAGACCGCCCAGTAGTCGTAGACGTGATTGGCCTCGTAGGACGGGCCCCCCTCGTACTGGACGTGCAGGGCGTCGCCCACGATCAGGCGTTGCTTGCCCTTCAGGGAGGGGGCGAGATTCACCTCCGCGACCGCCGGCGAACAGTTGTTGAGGTAGTGGAAGTCCTCGGGGTTGTGGATCGTGCCGAAGTGGTTCTTCAGGGCGCCCGTGATCCCCGCGAAGACGTGGTCCTTCACCACGGGCACGTTCACGATCGCCGTCGTCCGCTCCTCGACGATGTTGCTGAGCCGGAACGTGGCGCTGCCACGCGTCGTGAAGCGTTCGTTGTAGCCCAACCCCTTCGGCCCGCCGACGGTGCCCAGGCAGAGCGGCCCCGGGGGCTCCGGATTCAGCGTGTACCCCGCGCCGATGAGGTCGCGATCCTCCTTGTCGAAGATCGTGATGCGGTCCGGATCGACCCCGGCCGTTTTCAGACCCTCGACGATCGCCGCCATGACGTGCAGGCTGGGCGACAGCAGCCCCGCCATGCAGTTCACCTTCACGGCCACCACGTCGGAGGGCGCGAAGAGAGCCTTCCAGGCCTCCTCAGGGGTGCGCTTGTCAGCGACGGCCTGCACCGCGAGGTCGACCATCCGACGGATGGACTCGGCGCGCGTGGGTTCGTCCTGGTGCGGAAGACCCGAGTGCCGGTAGAACGCGACGCGCGAGGCGCCCGCACTGTGGGCGGAGTTGGGGAGGAGGAGTCCGGCGCCCGAGGCGAGGGCCAGGCCGGAGGTGGAGCGGATGAAGTGGCGACGGTTCATGGGCGAGGTGTCGTAAGCGATATGGCAACAGGGCGTTAGCGCCACACGCCCGGGATCTTGAGTCCGCAGGCGGTGCACTTGCCGGTCTTGTAGTTGAGGGCCTGGTAGGTGATGCTCTGATAGCCCACGTGGCGCACCAGCATGGCGTTGCACTTGGGGCAGTAGGTGGACTCACCCCCGTGGCCGGGGACGTTGCCGATGTAGGCATAGCGGATCCCCGCCTTGTACGCCGCCTGCCGGACCTCCTCGAGGGTGGTGATGGGCGTGGCGGGCACCTGCTGCATCTTGTACTTAGGGAAGAAGCGGCTGAAGTGCAAGGGCGTGTCGGCCCCGAGCCTGGCGACGATCCACTTCACGGCGCTGGAGACCATCGCCGTGCTGTCGTTGTAGCCGGGGATCGTCAGCCAGGTGATCTCCAGGTGCTTGCCCGAGCTCCGCGCGATCTCCAGGGCATCGAGCACGGGCGCGAGACGGCCACCCGTGCACTGATAGTAGCCCTCCTCGCTGAAGCCCTTCAGGTCGATGTTCAGGCCGTCGACAGCGTGACACAGATCGGTGAAGGGCTCAGGGTTCACGAAGGCCGCGGTATGCAGGAGGACCCGGATCCCCTGGGCGTGGGCTTCCTTGCAGGTATCGATCACGTACTCGATACACTGGAGGGGCTCGCTGTAGGTGAACGTGATCGTGGGCGCCCCCAGTTGCTTCGCCTGAGAGACGAGGCTGGCGGGCGGGAGGTCCTTGTTGTCCGTCTGCTCGGGGCGCGCCTGAGCGAAGGTGTAGCTCTGGCAGAAGCCGCAGTCCAGGTTGCAGCCGGCGGTGCCCAGGGCGACGGACTTGGTGGTCGGCAGGTAGTGGAAGAAGGGGCCCTTGGCCATCGGGTCGACGTAGACCACGCAGGGCTTGCCGTAGACCTTGGTGATGTAGCGCCCGCCCTGGTTCTCGCGCACACCGCAGAAGCCGCGCTCGCCGGGCTTGATGGTGCACGAGCGCGGGCAGATGTCGCACTTGGTCTCGTTGCCGGCGACGGTGTGCCAGTATCGGCCCACCACGTTGGAGATGTTGCCGACGGCGGCCTCGACGCGGCCGCCGCCCAAGGCCGCTGCCCCGGCCGCGCACGCCGCCGCGCAGCGGCCCACAGCGCCGATGAAGTCCCGCCGGTCGAATGTCTTGCGCTCCATCGTGTCAAGCTCCCGGTTGGCAACGCGGCGGGGGCAATCCCGACTGCCCCCGCCGCGGGTGTTTCACAATCGTCCAACGGCCCGGCCGGCCCGAACGTTCCGGGTCAGTGGGGCAGCGCCCCAACGCGGGCGGTGCGGTCCACCGGGAAGCCCCAGGTGGCGAACTGGTCGCCGCAGTCCGCACCGAAGGCCTGGCTCATGGCCTTCACGAACAGGGCGCCGACCTGCTTGCTGTCGCCCACGTTGCAGTGGCCCTCCTCGCGGCACATCGCCTCGAAGAAGCGAGAGTACGGCGCCCAGTCGATGAGCGAGTGCTTGCCGTAGCCGTGGGAGTCAAGCAGCGTGTACAGCATCCCCGCCACGATGTCGTCATTGAGCTTCGAGGGGTCCGGCTCCTGTCGCACGTACTCCTCGAGGGCCTTGAGGGAGCCGTCGCGGGCGCGGATGACCTCTTCCTGGGGCAGCTTCACCGCCGACGCGCTGCCGATCGTGTCGCGGGTCTCGGTGACGAGCTGGTACTGCAGCGCCGCCGCGCCGAACTTGGCCAGCGCCCCGACGAACACCGGGGAGGCGCCCAGGGCCTTCGAGCCGCGCGCCACGACGGCATTGCGCGCCATGTCGGTCAGGCCGAGGCTCCAGGCCGGCGGGTCGCTGATCTGCCACGGGTCGACGACCACGACGTTGCCGCCCGCGCCGGCTCCGGAGGCCGCCAGGACGATCTGGCGCTCGCCCGACGCGGCGCCGGTCCAGGAGCAGAGCTGTCGCTGGGCCTCATCCCAGATGTTCGGCATGTTGTACTGTCGCATCTTGGCCGCGGCCACCCAGGGCGCGACGACCACCACGTCCTTCCCGAGCCACACGTCGTAGTTGCGGGTGCGCGCCCCGCCGGACCGCTCAACAGCATCGCCGACGGCCGCCAGGTCCTCGCCGAAGCCGCCCTGCTCCAGGCGGGCGAGGCCGTCCTGGGCGTCATCGGCGAGCCCGGACAGGCCGTGCACGTCGAGGATCCACTGATAGGCCTGGGTGGCCGTCTTCTTCTCGCCGCGGATCTCGTTGGCCCGGGCGAACACGAAGGCGCCGGGCGCGCTGAAGTCGGACGTCGGGGCATCGAAGAAGGGCTTCAGCAGGTTGATGGCCGACTTGTGCTCGCCGCGCTCCATGTTCAGGCAGGCCAGGTAGAAGCGCGCGTCCTGGCGGAGATCGTCGATGGAGAGGCGCTGCGGGATGTGCCGCTCCATCTCGTAGAAGTCGTGCTCCGCATGGCGGCGGTACAGACTCATCAGCGCCAGGAACTGCTCCTTGTCCTCGTAGACCGCCGCGGGGAAGACGTCGGGATGGGCCCGGGCCAGGAGCATGTAGCGGTCGCGGGCGTCCGCGTAGTGGGCCGGATCAGCGTAGTAGCGCAGCGTCTTCACCAGCGCGCCCTTCCCCCGCATGTCGCCCTCATCGGGCTCGGTCTCGTAGGGGAAGTTCATGAGCTTCTCTTGGTAGGTGAAGGCCGCGTCCTCGTGCAGGTTGCTGTGCTCGTAGGAGCGGGCGATCTCGCGGAGCGCCTTGTCCCGCAGGTTGCTGCCGACGAGGTTGTTCACGACCACCGCGAAGGCGCCGACCGCATCGCCGACGGCCGTGAGCTGCCGATCCGTCGGGATGGTGGACAGGCCGCCCGTGCCGCGCCGGAACTCATCGGCGAAGCGGAAGAGATCCTCGGGGCCCTTGGCCTCGTTGATCTTCTGGAAGAGGCGGTTCATGTCCTGATAGCAGACGCCGATATTGAACCAGGCGTCATCGTAGTTGTCGTGGCCGGGGAAGGCGCGGACGAAGTCCGTGAAAGCGGCGATGGCGTCGGAGAACTGGCGGTAGTTCTGGTAGTGGCAGGCGAGGTCCCAGAGGTCCTCGGCATCGTCGCACGGGAAGTGACCCTGCAGGTCGTAGGTCCCGTCGCGCATGGTGTTGACTTCGGCCATGGCCTGACGCACGAGCGGGCTGCCCGGCATGCTGTTGATCAGGAACTCGTAGGCCGGCAGCGCATCGCGCAGGTTGTGCGTGGCGCGGAAGGACTGGGCGACGCCGAACTGCGCGTCATCCACGTAGTCGCTCATGGGCCAGGTGCGCAGGAGATCGTCGTAGGCCGCGATGGCATCCTGGTATGAGCCGAGGGTCTGGTAGCGCTGAGCGATCCGGAAGAGCGCGTCATCGCAGAACTCGCTGGACCGGTAGTCGGTAGCGAGCATCTGGAGGGCGCGGAGCGAGCCGTCCTCGTCGCGGACATCGACGTACGCCTGAGCGAGGGAGAGGCAGGCATCGTCGGCCCAGAGGCTGTGGGGACGCTGCTCAATCAGCCGGTTGAGCACGTCGATCTGGGCCGGGCGGTCCTTGTCCCGGGCGTAGCACTGCGCCAGGTTCCACATGGCGTCGTCCCACAGGGGGCTGTCGGGGTAGTTGACAGCCAGCAGGGCGTACGCCTCGATCTGGTGGAGCATGTCGCGCTTGACGCCGTTGACGTAGCCGCTGTGGAAGAGGGCGTCATCGGCGAAGTCGCTGGTCGGGTACATGCGAACGAAGTCCGCATTCGCCTTCAGCGCCCGCTCGATCTCCACTTCCTGGCTCGGCTTGCAGCAGGTATAGCTGGCCGTCGCCGCATCATCGTGGCTGTTGTAGGACGTCAGCCGCGTGGGGAGCAGGGCCAGATCGCCGAACATGCGGTTCGCCACCGAGCCGAGGTCGAAGGTCGCGGCTTCCGGCTGCGCACCGCCGACCTCGTTCTCCGCCAAGGCAGACCCGCCGGCAGCCAACAGGGCAATCACTGCGAGCATGAGAGCGGCTCTCGGCATTCTCGATCCCTCCTCCGGAATCCAACGCTGCCCCCACGCCCGTGGGGTGCGCCGGGTACGTCCCAGGCACTTGAGACCACGTGCAAGCAAAGAGGCGGGCCGCTCCGCGGGCCGTCCCCTCAACCTACACCTGCCCTCATCATACCTCTTCTCCGTCCACCTGGGGATTCCTGCTTCCTAACGAAAAACTACATCCCTTTGAGGGGAGGTGGTTGGGCAACCGGCACGGTGTTCGGCCCCGGCCGCGCGAAAGCCCCAGATCTCGGGACAAGTCGAGGGTCGGGCCGCGTCGGCCCGGGCGGCACTGTGACGCAAGACACATCGGGCCGGGGGCGACATTGAGGCCGGAATCCGAGTTCGGCGAGGCCGGACGGCGGAATCCGGGGACACGATCCCAACCCGGTGAGGCAGGACGGGATCATGCCCCCGGATTCCGGGGGGCTACGGCTGCGTGGGCGGGGGCGTCTGGCCGGGAGCCGCCTGCGACTGCTTCGCGATGTCGGGGAGGCGCTTGAGCATGTCGGTGAAGTCGATGCCGCTCAGCGCCTCGACGACGGGCGGCAGCTGGCTGATGACGTTGGCCACGTCGGTCGTGATGCGGCTGGCGCCGACACCCGCCCCGCCGCCGTCACCGCCGCCAACGTTGACCATCACGATCTTCTCGGTCTTGGCCAGCGGCGCTGCGACCGCGTTGGCGACGGCGGGCAGGACCTCGATGACCTTCTCGGTGATG
>VGFB01000222.1 GCA_016869015.1 Armatimonadota bacterium | reverse complement strand
CCCCGGCGATCTGCAGGCCGGGAACGGCGGCCGCGAGCTTCTCGGCCGCGGCCTCGGCGACGCCCTCGGCGCCGCCGAGGAGGAACACGGAGCGACCCGCTTCGGCCGCCACCTCGCAGAGCCGCTGCACCAGGTCGACGCCGGAGACCCGCTCGCGGATCGGCACGTTCAGCAGCCGCGCGGCCAGCACCACGCCCTGGCCGTCGGCGGTTACGAGGTCCGCCTGGTCCATGATCTCGCGCAGCTCGGGGTCCTCCTGCGCGCGGACCATGCCGCTGGCGTCGCTGGTCACGATTATGTGCGGCGAGCCCTCGGCGATGAAGTCCCGGGCCCGGGTCAGCGCGGTGTCCATGCTCACCGGCGTAATGCGGACGCCCAGCAGGCGGATCGCGGCTCCGGTCTCGGTCTTCTCGCGCGGCAGGATGCGCAACAGCACGAAACCGACCACGGCCCCGACGGCCAGGAAGCCGACCGCGAGGAGGGCCTTCAGCGCGTAGTGGAGCTCGATCTGCCACACCAACAGGATCGCGAGCGCTCCGCACCAGCCGGCGCCCAGCGTGAAGAGCCATGTGATCTGCCGGGGTGAGTAGCCTTCCCGGAGCAGGAGCGCGTGCAGGTGCTCGCGGCGCTCGGTCAGGGCCATGCCGGTCGGTCGGCGGCGGAGATCGGCGAGGTACGAGTACGTCGCGCCGAAGAGCGGCACCGAGACCAGCAGCAGAGGCAGCACTGCGGCGAGGAAGGCGGTGTTCTTGAGGAGGCCCAGGAGGCTGATCGCCCCGACGAGAAAGCCCAGGAGGTAGGCGTCGGCAGTGGCTCGCGCGACACGGCCGGCCCGCTCACCGAGGAGGCGCACCAGGCACACGGCGCCGATCGCCCCGGCGAGGCCGATGACAGGCAGACGGCTCGGGACGGGCTGCATGAGCGAGACCACCACCAGCGTCCCGCAGGCCGCCAGAGCGACACCGGAGGCCACGCCGGGGAGCGTGCCGGCCCGGGCGAAGAGAAGGGAGCAGAACCACATCCAGAGCGTCGCCGCCGGCAGTGACCAGGCGCCCAGGCTGACGAAGGCGGTCGAGAAGGGTGCCTTGAGCGCCTCGATCCGGACGCCCATGTAGTGCAGCCAGACCGCGGCGACGACCACCGCGAGGCCACGCAGCCCGCGCGGCAGCACCCAGCGGTCGGTCACCATCCCCCACAGCGCGACCCAGACCGCGGCGAGCGCCAGGGCGACGAGTTGCCGGGACTGCGCGCGGGTCTGGACCGGGGCCAGGAAGGCGACGAGCAACACGACCCCCAACAGCGCCACGGTCCCGGCGTCGAAGCGCCCCATCGCCCGATCCCTGTCGCCGCTCACTGCGGTTCCCTGGTTCCGGCTGCCTGCCGCTACGTTCCGTGCTGCCAGGAGGTGAGGTAGGCTTGCTGCTCCTCGGTCAGCGCGTCGATTCGGATGCCCATTGACTCCAGCTTCAGGCGGGCCACTGCGCGGTCGATCTCGGTCGGCACGTCGTAGACGCCCGGCGCGAGGTCCCTCCCGTTCCGGGCGAGGTACTCCGCCACCAGGGCCTGGTTGGCGAAGCTCATGTCCATGACGCTGGCCGGGTGCCCTTCCGCGGCGGCCAGGTTCACGAGACGCCCGTCGCCGGCCAGGTACAGCTTGCGCCCGTCGGCCAAGGTAAACTCCTCGAGGGAGTTGCGCATCAGGCGTCGGCCGACGGCCAGCTTGTCGAGGGTCGGCGCATCGGGCTTGCGGGGGTCGGCGTGGACGGCGATCTCGACGTCGAAGTGGCCGGAGTTGGCCAGGATCGCCCCGTCCTTCATCTGCTCCATGTGCTCCCAGGAGATCACGCGGATGTCGCCGGTGACGGTGACGAAGATGTCCCCAACCGCGGCGGCCTCACCGATCGGCATGACCTCATAGCCATCCATGGTGGCCTCCAGCGCGCGCAGGGGGTCGACCTCGGTCACGATGACGTGGGCGCCGTGGCCTCGCGCCCGCGTCGCGACCCCGCGTCCGCACTGCCCGTACCCGCACACCACTACCTTCTTGCCCGCCAGGAGGATGTTGGTGGCGCGGATGAGCCCGTCGATGGTGCTCTGGCCCGTGCCGTAGCGGTTGTCGAAGAGATGCTTGGTCGCGGCATCGTTGACGGCGATCATCGGGTACTTCAGCGCGTTGTCTTCGGCCATGGCGCGCAGCCGGATGACGCCGGTCGTCGTCTCCTCGCTGCCCCCGATGACCTGGGCCGCCTGTTCCGGCCGCTCGGCATGGAGCGTGGAGACCACATCGCAGCCGTCATCCATCGTGAGGTTCGGTTCGGCGTCGAGGATCGCGTGGATGTGTCCGTAGTAGGTGTCGCGATCCTCGCCGCGGATCGCGAAGGTCGGGATGCCGAAGTCCTCGACCAGTGCGGCGGCGACATCGTCCTGGGTGCTCAGCGGGTTGCTGGCGCACAGGAAGACGTCGCATCCGCCCGCCTGCAGCGTCCGGGCGAGGTTGGCGGTCTCGGTGGTCACGTGCAGGCAGGCGCCCAGCCGCAGGCCCGCCAGTGGCTTCTCGGCCGCGAACCGCTCGCGAATGGTCGACAGCACCGGCATCTGCCGGTCGGCCCACTCAATCCTCAACCGGCCTTCCGCGCTCAGACCGGCGTCCCTGATGTCGAACTGCATGTCGTTGCGTCCCCTTTCGCGATTCAATGGTCACGGCTCACGCGCCCCGACACCGCCGCAGTCTACACCATCCGCGCCCCGATTAGAAGTGCTGGTGCGACCAGGTTCGTGCCCGGGAGGCCGTCGCCCGAACGCGCATCAGGGAGGTGTCGCTCAGCCCTCCAACGAAGACTCCACCGCTGGGCTTCCAGTCGCCGCTTCGCCCGGCCGGAAGCAGAAAGCCCCAGTCGTTCCGGTATGGCAGCGACTGGGGCCCGATGGCGTTCTGGTGCCGGAGGCCGGGGTCGAACCGGCACGGGGTGTGAACCCCACCAGATTTTGAGTCTGGCGCGTCTGCCTGTTCCGCCACTCCGGCGGCGAGGGCTGAAGTATAGGCGCGTCCAGTGTCGCTGTCAAGCCGCGCCGGCTGCGAGGCCGGCAAGCCGATACCGTGCGCCTCACCAAGAGCCGCCGCCGTTGGAGGAACCTGACGATGAGCACACCACCGCCGTGGGAGCCGCCGCAACCCGAGACGCCGCAGCCCGCCGAAGCGCCGGCCGAGGCGCCGCCCACTGAGCCCCCCCCAGCGCAAGAGCCGGCGGCAGCGTCTGCCGCTGAGCTGCCGCCGCGAAGTCCGTCGGCTCCGCCCGTCGGAGGGTACCGTCCGCCGCCCGGGCCGCCGCCGTCCTATCCCGTCACGCCCATGGCTGCGCCTGCTCCGGCGCCGAAGAAGAAGAGCAGCGGGGCGATCACCTGCCTCATCGTCGTCATCGTGCTGATGGCCATCGGCCTGGGCGGCCTCGCGCTGTTGGCGGTCGCGATGGGGCCGAGCAGCAGCACGACACCTACGTGGCCCGGCGCGACGGGGGACACCGTCGGCGTCATCAGCGTGGAAGGCCTCATCACCGGCGGGGGGCAGATCTCGCCCTTCTTCGGCGCGACCGCCGGCTCCGACTTCGTCACCTCCCAGTTCCGGAAGGCGACGGAGGATCACTCCGTAAAGGCCATCGTGCTGCGCATCAACAGCCCCGGCGGCAGCGCTGCGGCCTCGCAGGAGATCTACCAGGCCGTCGAGCAGTATCGGTCGGAGACCAAGAAGCCGGTCGTCGCATCGATGGGCGACGTGGCGGCCTCCGGGGGCTACTACGTGGCAGCCCCGTGCACCAAGATCGTCGCGCTGCCGGCCACGATGACGGGCTCCATCGGCGTGATCATCGAGACGCTGGAGTACCACGAGCTCATGAAGCGGTTCGGGGTCAAGGGCAACACGATCACCAGCGGCGCGCACAAGGACATGGGCTCGCCCTTCCGCGCGATCACCGGCGAGGAGAAGCGGATCTTCCAGACCATGATCGACGATGTCTACGACCAGTTCGTTACCGCGGTCGCCGAGGGGCGGAAGATGGACAAGGCCAAGGTCAAGCAGCTGGCCGACGGCCGGGTCTACACGGGCCGCCAGGCGAAGGCCAAAGGCCTCGTCGATGACCTCGGCACCTTCCGGGATGCCATCGACAAGGCCGCGGAGCTGGCGGGGATAAAGGAAGATCCCACCGTGAAGTTCTTCGGCCGCATGACCCTCTTCGAGGCGATGTTCGGCGAGGTCTCCTCTCGGCCGCCGGTCCAGAACTTCCCGCCGGGACTGCTCTTCGACGGCCGCCTGTGGCCGATGGGCGACGCGCTGCTGACCGACGCAGCGGTCCCGCGCCTCCAGTAGCGCGCGAGCCGGTGACCCGAAACCCGAAACCCGGACGTTCCCGTGCCCCAGCGCCTCGTTCTGATCGACGGCAACAGTCTCGTTCATCGCGCGTACCACGCGATTCCGAACCTGAGCACGTCTGCGGGTCGGCCGGTGGGGGCGGTGTTCGGGTTTGCGCAGACGGTGCTGAAGCTCCTCGAGGAGAACCCCCCCGACTTCGCGGCAGTGGCCTTCGACCCGCCGGGCAAGACCTTCCGCCACGAGCTCTTCAGCGAGTACAAGGCGAACCGTCCGCCAACACCGCCCGACCTGGTTGAGCAGTTCGGCCTCGTGCGGGAGCTGACGGAGGTCTGTCGGCTGTGCAGCGTAGAGGTCCCCGGCTTCGAGGCGGACGACGTGATCGGCACGTTGGCGACGCGCGCCGCGGAGGCGGGGCTGGAGGTGCTCATCGTCACCATCGACCGCGACTGCCTGCAGCTTATCCGCGACGGGGTCACGGTCCTGTCGCCCAGTCGCGGGCCGTTGGACGCAGTGCGCTACGATGCGGAGGAGGTGCAGCGGAGCTACGGCTACTCGCCGGCGCGGGTGACGGACGCCAAGAGCCTGATCGGCGACCCGTCCGACAACATCCCGGGCGTGCCCAAAGTAGGGAAGAAGACTGCGGCCCTGCTGCTGGAGAAGCACGGTGCGGTAGAGGAAGTGCTGAAACACCCGGAGGATGTGCCGAACAAGACGGCCCGGGCCTACATCGAGCAGCACCCACGAGCCGTGCTGGCGGCCAAGGCGCTGGCGACAATCCGCACGGACGTGCCCCTCGAGGCCACGCTCGAGGATCTGCGCTGGCCGGGTTACGACGCCGAGGCGCTGCGGGAGCTTCTGGCCTCGCTGGAGTTTCGCAGCCTGCTCGAGCGCCTTCCCGCGGCCGAGGGCGACGCGCCGTCAACGGCATGCGCGACCCTCGATTCCGTCGAGGAGGTCGTCTCACGGTGTGCGGAACTGGCGCGGGAGGCGGCGATCGGCGTGTGCGTGTTGCCCGACCGCGGCGTCCTTCAGGGCGTCGCGCTCGCGGGAACCGGGGGCGTCTGCTTCGTGCCGGCAGCCCTCTTCCGGCCGGCAGCCGACCCGCAGCTGGGGCTCTTCGAGACTTCGGAGCCTGCACCGGTCAACCACGAGTTGGGGCGCGCCCAAGAGGCGCTGCGGGCCGTGCTGGAGGCCCCCGGACTCGTCAAACATGGGGGGGGGCTGAAGAGTCAGGCCGCCGCGCTTCGGGCCGCCGGGCTCGACCTGGTGGGCTTCGGGTTCGACCCCGAGCTCGCTTCCTACGTGCTGGAGCCGCAACGTCGGGATCACACGATCCCGGCCAACGCGCCCGAGCGGCTCGGGCGCAGCGCGCCGCCTCTGGTGAGGGACCGTCGACCCCAACCCGAGGCCGCGTGCGCGTGGGCCGCGGCAGCTGTCGAACTGCGCGAGCCGATGCGCGAGGCCCTGGCGCAGGCCGGGCTGCTGGGGCTCTTCGACGAAGTCGAGACGCCGCTGGCCCCGATCCTGCTGCGGATGGAGCGCGCGGGGGTGGCAGTGGACGTTCCGACACTTCGCGAGCTCTCCCGACAGATGGCGGCGCGTCTCTCCGAGCTCATGGGCCGGATCCACGAACTCGCGGGCGGCCCCTTCAACATCGACTCGCCGCGACAGCTCGCCGAGGTGCTCTTCGGGCGGCTGGGGCTGCCCGTGCAGAAGCGGACGAAGACGGGCCCGTCTACGGATGCGGAGGTTCTGGAGAAGCTGGAGGAGTTGCATCCGCTCGTTCCCCTCATCGGCGAGCACCGGCAGTTCACGAAGCTCAAGTCCACCTACGTCGACGCCCTGGCCGAGCTGGCCGACCGCTCCGGCGGACGAGTCCATACCACCTTCGAGCAGACCGTCGCAGCGACCGGCCGTCTATCCAGCCGCGACCCGAACCTGCAGAACATCCCTATCCGTACGGAGTGGGGCGCCCGCATCCGCAGCTGCTTCATCGCGGGCGCGCCCGGCGTGCGGCTCCTGGCGGCCGATTACTCCCAGATCGAGCTCCGCCTGTTGGCGCACTTCTCCCAGGACCCCCACTTGCTCGAGGCCTTCCGGTCCGGAGAGGACATCCACACGCGGACGGCGGCCGAAGTGTTCGGTGTGCCGTCTGAGCAGGTGTCCTCGGAGATGCGCCGCCAGGCCAAGACGGTGAACTTCGCGGTGCTCTACGGGATGGGCGCCCCGGCGCTCGCGCGCGAGATCGGTGTCGGGCGGGAGGAGGCTGCGCA
>VGFB01000221.1 GCA_016869015.1 Armatimonadota bacterium | reverse complement strand
TGCTCTGCGGAACGCTCTGTCATCGCCGGAGAGGCCTCCTGGAAACGCGCTCTGCTTACCACAGGCCCATTTCCTCGTCTCTCCGGCTTTCCTTCCTCTCATCCTCGTGAATGATCCGGGCTAGCCCCGACTGGGGGAAGGGCATGGGTACCCTCACACTGCACCGCGGCGGCGTGGTTGATCAGATTGAGCTTAACATCGCCGAGGCGTTGGGCAGACCGCCCCCCGCTCCGCCTCGGTACCTGCTGGTCAGGGTCCAAGCCCGGCGCAAGGTCCAGACGGATGACGGCCACGAGATAGAGGTGGATGACCGGCAAGTCCTCAGCAACGAACTGCGGGTCCCGCTTCAGTAGGGCGGGCTGTACCCTCTGGGCCTGGCATCGCCTTACGCCCTGAAGTCGGGCACTTCTTGGGGGGCGCCGCCGGCGCGGATGGAGGCGCCGGAGAGCGGGATGACGCAGCTCCAGGCTGCGTCGTCGCCGCCGGAAGAGCTCGGCCCGGCCGGAGGCCGGCGCCGCCGAGAACTGAGTGCCCCGCGGGCCGACGCGCCACGCGCGCACGCGGACGGCGCCACCCCAGCCGGCAGGGGTCGTGGGGTCTCCGGGGCGTTACCAGGAGGCTCTCAGGTCGACGTGGATCTCATCGCCGGGGACCGGCGAGCCGGTGGCTGCGGAGGGGACGGCGCGCTTGCCGGTCACGGCGACCTCGGTACTGCCGAGCCGTCGAGACAGCGAGAGGGAGATGGTGGAGCCGTCGGGCAGCTCACCGGTCCCGGTCTCCCGCCAGCCCGTCTCGTACTGCATGTCCACGGCGCCCAAGGGAGTCGTGGCGCCGGAGAGCCCGATGCGCAGGCGCTCGCCGGAGGTCGGGTCCGTAAGATTGTCGGTGCGCTGGTAGCCGACCCGGCCGCTGAGTCCCCAGAGGAGAGGGCGCGTGAGCTCGGTCCCGTAGCTGCGGGTCATGCGGACGGAGTTGGCGGTGGCATCGTAGACGCGCTCACTGTAGGTCAGCCCCAGCTCGCCGCCGAGAACCGGCGCCCGGACCGAGGCCCCCAGCTCCGGGTCCGGTCGCGCGTTGTCGTCGTAGTACTGCCCGCTGACCTGCCATCGGCTCGGCGCCGCGTAGCTGAGCTTGACCCGCACGGTAGGGTCGACTTGAGCGCTCGGCGCGCTGATGTCGGTGTAGGAGGCCTCGACCCCGAGGCCTCGACCGTCTGCGGGCGCCATCGCCACCGCCACAGCGCGCTGGATGTTCGTTCCGACCCCCTCCGTCCGGCTGCGAACGTAGCCGGCATTCACCGTCGTGTCCGGTCGCACCCGGATCGAGGAGCCGAGGGTGGTCACGGCAGTGTCGGCCGCGCTCTCCCGCTCGGAGGCCACGTGCGAGGCGGTGACGCCGACGGCGTCGGTGGGGTTGGCCGCCAGGTTGACCGTGTCGACCGTGTCCGTGCCCGCGGCGGCGGACTCGGCGATGACGCGGGTAGCGGCCAGGCTCACCGTGTCGGTCGGCCTGGCGGTCAGGTTGAGCGTGTCGACCGTGTTGGTCCCGGTCGCCGAGGAGTCCGTCACGGCGTGAGAGGCGGCAACGGTGGCGATCCCGCCGACCTCGACCGTCGGCGTGCGCAGCGTCAGCTGGGTCACCTCGGTCGTGCCGAGGCCGACGGTCGTCGAGGTCTCGTGGTACTCCACCAGCGGCACGGCGAGGTTCGTCGGCGTGAGCGCCATGTCGAACTTGCGGGTTCGCGTGCCCAGCAGCGCCATGCCCTCGGCATCCTCGAGGCTCGCGGTGAGCCCCAGCGCCCGACCCAAGCCGAGGGTCAGCCCGACCCGGTCGTTCCGCGAGCTGCGGAAGCCCTGCGTCACATCGGCGCTGTACGTGTCCAGATGGGTCAGGGACAGCGTGCCCGTCGTGGCGCCGCCGCCAAAGCCCTGACTGAGGGCCGCGGTGCGCTGCGTGGAGCTGGTCAGTTCCACCCCGTGGAGCGCCGTGCGCGCGGCGTCCTGGGAGAACTCCAGCGACCCGCGGGGGTTGAGGCTCAGCCGGACCACATCCACGCCGCGCTCGGTGAGCCCGGTGGACAGCAGCCCCTCCTCCCCGGCGCGCACGTACGTCCGCTCGAACTGCAGGCGCCCAAGCGGGACCTGCAGGCGGTACTCCTCGGGGTTGTAGCCGGCCTCGCGCAATCGATCGGGCGTGATGGACTCGCGATAGCCCGCCGGATCGACGACGGCGCTGGGGGAATCGGCCAGGAGCAGCCGCCCGGTCAGCGCGAGGCACAGGCCCACCGTCAGTCGCGCCAGGCGCCTCGTGCAGAGAGCGCTCACGGAATCCACCGCCTCAAACGTTGTTGCGATGTGTGCTGCGTCCAGTGGTTCTAGGACAACCTCGCCGTCGGATTGTTTCCCCGTCACGCCAGCCGGTATAGCTCCAGGGCCGCCGCGATGGCCAGGAGCCCGACGATCAGGCCCAGGCTCTGAGCGACGCGGTCGGCGGTGACTTGGCGGCGGGCCTCCGCGCGCTGCCACGCCGCATCGTGGCCCGGCTGCCGGGGCGTCAGGCGCTCGGCCAGCCGCAGGCCGACGGCGGCCGCCAGCACCAAGGCCGGCAGCTCGACCGGCGCGTGAGGCAGCAGCAGCAACCCCATGCGAGCCAGTCCGGTCACCCAGCCCTCCAGCAGCGCCTCCGCCATCCACAAGCCCAGCACCAGCGCGTTCATGCCCAGGGCCAGGAAGGGCACGACCGCGGCGAGCGCGGCTCCGGTGCGCGCGGCGAGGTCCTGTCTCGGGTCGGCGAGCCCCGGAACCACCCGCCCCCCGGCGCGCAGGATCGCGCGGGCCAGGGCCAGCGTCAGTCGGTCGAGCGGGCCCGCGGGCCTGCCCTCGCCCTCGCGCGCCGATGGGTACCCGACATTCGCCCGGGCATTCACCCACGCGCCCAACGGACCCAGCAGCGCCGCGATCAGGGCGGACTTCGTGTTGCTGAGCAGGATGAAGACGAAGATCGGGGCGAGGTGCGACAGGTACGCCGCGGGCCAGAGGTTGATCGTCTCGAGGGCGCCCAGCAGGCGGCTGGGCAGACCGGGCAGCAACGCCCCAACCGCAACGCCGAGAACGAAGATCACAACGGTCGCTCCGACGAAGGCCCGCGCGCAGCGCACCACCGAGGGGACGTCCCACAGGAAGGGGCTCGCCGCAGCCTCCCCCGACGCCGTCACCTTCGCGCCTCGCGCGTCCGTCGTCATCTTCGCCCCCGCGTCGGTTTCCCTCCCGCCCCCCGGGCGGCGAGGCGCAGACGCCCCGGCAGTATACAGGCGACAGACAAGGACGGCAAGGAACGAGCAGCGAGGGGGAGCGACCACAGAAAGTAGGTGGCTCCAGAAGCGAGCCGTCAGCCCCGAAGGGGCGCCCACGGCTAGCCATCCTGCGCTCCTGCGGAGCGCTCACCGTCTCCCGACCGACGACACGATCCTACCCGGCGCTTCGGGCGCTTGCCAAGACGTGGTTCTCACCTACAAACGAGAGTCAGTCCCGCAGTGAGGAACGAGGAGCGGGTGACGGCACGGCGAACAACACGGCGCGGCTCAACGCAGGTCCTTGGGCTCCAGCGTCTTGGCCCAGATGCGGACGTCGTCGAGCAGGCCGTCGAAGTACGCCCGGTGCTTCACATCGTAGCTGCCGAGGCACAGGTGCGTCTCGGTGGGGTTGATGCGGCCGCCGCGCTCCAGGGAGGCGCACAGGCGCCCGTCCTGGTAGACGCGCATGGTCCGGCCGTCATACGTAGCCAGAACGTGGACCCACTGGCCCAGGGGCACGGGCGCGTCGGCGACGAGGTGGTGGCTCCACGCGGTCTTGGGGATGGCGAACGACAACTTCCCGCCGGAAAGGCCCAGGCGGAAGCCCGTCTCCCCGGTGCCATACAGGCAGTTGACGCACCACTTGTCGGACTGGTTGGGCACCTCCGTCCGGATCCAGCACTCGAGGCTCATCTCGCGGGTGGGCGTGACGAAGGCGCGCGGCGGGACTTCCACACAGCCGCCCTGGCACAGGAGCGCCTTGCCCGCGCGCCCCTCCACTCGTTGAGCGTCGCGCAGCATGCCGCCGAGGCCGTGGCCGGACCAGTCCAGGGCCACGGGGTCGGCGTCGTCTTCATCGAAGGTCCACCAGGCGAGGAGCCCGGGGGCGTCGCCTTCGGGCGCCGTGACGCGCTTCACGCGGGCCTCCTCGAAGGTGAGGGTCGCGGCGAAGAGGCGGTCATACGGTCCGAGGCCCACATCCTCGGGCGCAAGGTCGACGTGGGCCCCCGGGGCGTCGGTGAAGGCGTTGCGAACGGCGTCGAGGTAGCCGAACCCGTACTGCCGATGGGGCGCGATGTAGTGGCCCTCGCCGAACTCGTTCCAGTTGTCGAGCAGCACCATCCGGCGGCCGAGGCTGGTCTCCGGGAGGGTCTGCACGAAGGCCTTGCCGCGCTCGCAGAGGGTCTGGAAGTCCTGCGGCGGCAGGCGCCAGGCGCTGAAGGTAGGATGCCAGGGCGTGGAATCCCAGCCCATGGTCAGGGTGGTGACGAAGGGAATGACATCCATCGTCTTCCAGGCCTGCCAGTAGTCCTCCTGCGCCTTGATCCCCACGTCCGGAGCCGGATCGCCGCCGACGGGCCAGCAGTACTGGAAGGCGTAGTCGAGGCCCTCGTCCACCATCAGCTGTAGCGGCCGCGGGTCGGTACCCCGGTACTCGCCCAGGAGGAGCAGTCCGTCAAAGCCCGCCTGCCGGCAGGCCTCGCGGGCCTTGTCAAGGGCCTGCCTCACCTGCGGAACGCCGCCGAGGTCATCGACGAGGTACTCGGGCCGGTAGATGAACAGGACGGGCTTGTTGTCCACCTTCAGGTAGCTGTCGCGCTTGAAGTACTCCTCGATCCAGAAGGGGAGGAGGTTCTGCAGCAGGTCCTCCTCGGAGGCGATGCCCGAGGTACCGCGCGACTGGTTCTCCCACATGATGCACCACTGGAAGAGCTTCTCGTAGCGGGCGTTGAAGAGCCCCTCGTGGATCGCGTGGCCGAGGAACTGCTCGACCGGCTTGCCCTGGCTCGCCCGGTACCAGCAGTACACGAAGAAGTCGATGCCATGCTCCAGGCACCACTTGATCTCCCAGTCCGCCACTTCGGGGCTGCCCTCGTCATACCAGCCGAGGACGGGCTCGCGTTCGGGGTAGGGGGTGATGTGCTCCCAGCCGCCGCTGCGCGAGCCCTGCTTCCAGAGCGGGCAGTAGTGGCAGCCGACCAGCAGATCGCTCTCCGCAGCCTGCGGCGGGGGGACGTAGTCGGCCTGCGTGGCAGGCACCGTGGCGCCGAAGGGCACGGGGAGCTTCGCGGTCAGCGGGGTCGCTCCGCCGCCGGAGACGGCCAGCCGCAGTTCCGCCTCGCCCGCCGCTCCGGCCTGCACCAGCCACGAGAGCTCGCGGATGGCGCCGAAATCGAGGCGGTCGAGGGTCTGCTTCGCCTCGCCGAGGATGCGGGCTCCGGCGGGCGCGCTCAGCTCGGCGGAGAGCGGGCCGCCCGGGCCGCCGACGTTGCGGAGCGTCGCGCCGATGCGGCAAGGCCGACCGGCGCGGCTGAGGGCGAGGTCAGGGAGGAAGTGCTCCAGGCTAACCTCGGGGGGTGCCTCGGGTTCGGCGGAGACGCGGAGGAAGTCCAGCTCGATCTTGGCCTCGGTGTCCGAGGGCGCGAGGCAGAGCGCGCGGAGGCTGCCGTCCCACTCGGGATCGACCGTCGCGTCGAGGACGTAGGAGTGCATCCGGCCGTCGGCGATCAGGTCCAGCGGTACGCGACCGAGGCCGGTGGTGGTAAGGTAGGCCACGTCGGCGGCGTCCCCTGCGCTCACCGCCATGCGCAACGCGAGGAACCGCAGGCCCTTGAGCGGCACGTCCAGGTTGCGCTGCACCAGTCGCGCCGTGCCGCCGGAGGTGTAGGTCTGCAGCTTCCCGTCGCGCGCTTCAGGGCCGCTCGCATCGCGCGTCTCCCAGCCCTCGATCCGGCCGTCGAACTCGAACCGCGCCCCCTTCAGCCTCGGGCCGGCGCCCCCATCCAGGTCGTACTCGCGGGTGAGCACCTCGGCGTCGGTCAAGGGACGGTTGTAGAGCTGCACTTCATCGAGCGTCCCCTTGAGGCCCATCGGCCCGTACTGCGAGGGCCCGCCGACCAGCACCGGCGCCTCCGAGGTCTCGAGCTTCCCAACGCGCTTCTGCTGGAAGCGCTGGCCGTTCACCCAGAGGACGGCCTCGAGACCGTCCCACGTCGCGACCACGTGGTACCAGACCCCCGGCTGGGGGATCGGGCCGCGCACGCGGGGCTCGGGCGTGCCACCGGCGACCACGAAGAACGAGAGGTTGTTGCCCTCGTTCGGGGGATCGAGGCGGATGAAGTACTCACCCGCCTTCGCGATCACGTTCGTGTTCTCGCCGACGGTCCCGAAGCGGACCCACAGATCGACGGCGAAGCCCTGGGCGGCGTGCAGGCCGCCGCCGGGGACGGTGAGGCCGCCGCGGCCGTCGAGCGCCAGGCCCAGCCCCGTGTGGCCCTCGCCGGAGGCGCCGGCGTCGATCGTGGCGGTCAGACCGTGCCCGGAGGCGTCCTCGCCGAGGGCGGCGGC
>VGFB01000220.1 GCA_016869015.1 Armatimonadota bacterium | reverse complement strand
CCCATTTGGTGAGTGGTTGACAATCGGAGTCCCAGTACCTATACTCTGTGCCGGTCGAGACCTTGTCGGACGGGAACTTCTGGATGGGGGTCTTGCCTGGCGCCCGGGTTCGCTCGCAGCTCACTTCGCATCCCCCGGCGGCCCCTTGCTAGCGTGCAGGCTTCACCAGCAGTCCGGAGGTATCGGGCTCCGGACCTCCTGAGCGCGTCCCCATTCGTGGCGGTTGTCACAATCCCGCAGGCCGTGATCGAAGGCTGCGTTCGTTCATGGGCGACCAATTCGGGCCGGTCCTCATCTTCACCCTCGCCGGAGTCGTGTTCGGGGTCCTCATGCTGGCCGCGGCGTGGTTTCTGCGCCCCCACGACCCGTACCCCGAGAAGCTGACCACCTACGAGTGCGGGGTCGATCCCCTCACGGAGTCGTGGGCCCAGTTCTACATTCGCTACTACCTCTTCGCCCTGGTCTTCGTCGTGTTCGATGTGGAGACGATCTACCTGTACCCGTGGGCCACGGTCTTCCGGGACCTGCTCGGTCCGATGGGTCCGTTCGTGTTCTTCGAGATGCTGGTGTTCCTCGTGGTGCTGGTGGTCGGGTTCGGGTATGCCTGGCGGAAGGGAGCGCTGGAGTGGCTCTGATCGACCTGCCGGACCGGCTGCAACAGCGCATCGATGAGACCGCCGAGGAGGCCGTCGCGCGAGGTCACGCGCTGTTCGTGAAGCTCACCGACACCCCGGCGCGGCGGCTGGCGCGGCTGGCCGAGAAGCTGCCCGGGGGCGGGAAGGTGGTCGGCCTGGCGGACCGGCTGTTCAACATGGGCCGCTACTGCAGCCTCTGGCCGATGACCTTCGGCCTGGCGTGCTGCGCGATTGAGATGATGGCGACGGGCGCGGCCCGGTATGACCTGGATCGCTTCGGGATCATGTTCCGCGCGACGCCGCGCCAGGCGGATGCGATGATCGTGGCGGGGACGGTGTCGATGAAGATGGCGCCGGTGCTCGAGCGGCTCTATCACCAGATGCCCGAGCCGCGGTACGTGCTGGCCCTGGGGAGCTGCGCGAACAGCGGCGGGCGGTTCTACCACGACGCGTACAGCGTGGTGAAGGGCGTCGACCGGATCGTGCCGGTGGACGTGTACGTTCCAGGATGCCCGCCGCGGCCCGAGGCCCTGATCGAGGGGCTCCTGCAGCTGCAGCAGATCATGCGCCGGGACTCGATTGCCGAGGCACCGAAGGTCCACGGCATCAAGCCCGGCGACCCGCGTTATGAGGTTCTGAAGCGTGACGGGGAGTGACGCTGAAGCCAGGCCGGTTGAGGCCGAGGAGACCCCGGCTCCGCCCCCCGAGCCCCTGCCCGCGGACATCGCGGAGGCACTGGGCGAGGCGGTCTTGGAGTCCGCGGTCGAGGGCGGGACGGTCCGCCTGACCGTGAGGCCCGAGGCGATCGCGGACGCCTGCCGCTTCCTGCGCGACCGTGAGGCCGGCGCCTATGAGCATCTGGCGTCGCTCCTGGGGCTCGACCACGGGGACGCGCTGGGCGTGGTGTACCATCTCTATCAGCTGCACGGGTCGGCGCGCGTCGTGATCCACGTGCGGGTGCCGCGTCAGGCGCCCACGCTGCGTTCCATCGCCGGGGTCTTCCTCGCGGCGGACTGGAAGGAGCGCGAGGCGGCGGAGATGTACGGGATTGTGTTTGAGGGCCACCCGGATCCGCGCAAGCTGCTGTTGCCCGATGAGTGGGAGGGCTACCCGCTCCGGAAGGACTACGTCATTCCCGAGCATCCCTTCCTCACGCCTGATCCGACGCACGAGCTGTAGCGGCCAACGAGAACGGGAAGAGCGGAAGCTCCGAAGGACGGCGAAGACGGCTGATGCAGACGACGGGGTTCGCCACCGAAGAGCTCGTGATCAACATGGGGCCTCAGCACCCCAGCACCCACGGGGTGCTGCGCCTGGTGCTGGCGCTGGATGGCGAGCTGGTGCTGGAGTGCATCCCGCACATCGGCTACCTGCACAGCTCGCTGGAGAAGATCTGCGAGCAGCGCACGTACGTGCAGATCGTGCCCTTCACCGACCGCTTCGACTACCTCGCCGCGCTCGCGAACAACTTCTGCTACGTCCGCGCCGTCGAGCAGCTCATGGGCGTCGAGGTCCCTCGGCGCTGCGAGTACATCCGGGTCCTCATGGCCGAGCTGCAACGGATCACAAGCCACCTGGTGTGGCTCGGCACCTTCGGGCTCGACCTTGGCGCGATCACGCTCTTCCTGTGGTGCTTCCGCGAGCGGGAGGTTCTGCTGGACCTCTTCGAGTCCACCACCGGTCAGCGCCTGCTGTACAACTACATGCGGATCGGCGGCCTGCGGAACGACCTGGCGCCCGGGTTCATCGAGAAGGCGCGGGCGTTCCTGACCAGCCTGCCGGACCGGATGGCCGAGTACGACCAGCTCTTCACCGGGAACCGTATCTTCCGCGCGCGGGTGGAGGGCGTCGGCAGCCTCTCGCGGGAGAAGGCGATCGCCTACGCGGTCACGGGGCCCACGGCCCGCGGCTCGGGAATCGACGTCGACCTGCGGAAGACGGAACCCTACAGCGTCTACCCCGAGCTGGAGTTCAGCGTGCCGGTCTGCGACACGAACGACTGCCTCGCGCGGTATGAGGTGCGCCTCGAGGAGATGCGCCAGAGCCGCCTCCTCGCGCTGCAGTGTCTCGATGCGCTGGAGAAGATGGCCGGCGAGCCGCACGCCGCGAAGGTCCCGAAGACGATCAAGCCCCCCGCCGGCGAGGTCTACGTGCGCGTCGAATCACCGCGCGGGGAGCTGGGCTGCTACCTGCTGAGCGACGGCTCGGACACGCCCGCGCGCTTCCACTGGCGCGCGCCGAGCTTCGCGAACCTGCAGGCCCTGCCGATCATGGCGCGCGGCGGCCTCGTCGCCGACATCGTAGCCGTCCTGGGGAGCATCGACATCGTGCTGGGGGATGTGGACAGGTAGGACAGGCCCTTGAACGAACCGAGTCTCACCGGAAGACTGATCGCCTGGCTCGCCGATCTCGTGCGCGGCTTCGGGTTGCCGGAGCCGCTGGTTCAGATCGTCGGCTGGATCGCCGGCTGCCTGGCGGTAGTGATCGCGATCCTGACCACGGTGATCTTCCTGATCTACGTCGAGCGGAAGATCAGCGCCTGGATTCAGGTTCGCATCGGGCCGAACCGGGTGGGGCCCTACGGCCTGCTGCAGACGGTGATGGACGCCCTGAAGCTGATGCTGAAGGAAGACATCATGCCGGCGGCGAGCGACAAGGGCCTCTTCGTCGCCGCGCCGCTGCTGGTCTTCGCGACCGCGGTCGTCACCCTGTGCGTGATTCCCTGGGACAGCGACGCGAGCGGCGGGGAGCTGTCGATCGGGCTGCTGTTCATCTCCTCGGTCGCCTCGCTGACGGTCATCGGCATCATGATGGCCGGCTGGGCGAGCAACAACAAGTGGTCGCTGTTGGGCGGCCTGCGCTCGGCGGCGCAGATGGTCAGTTACGAGATTCCCCAGGCCCTCGCCCTCATCAGCGTGGTGGTCTGGACGGGCACGCTGTCCCTGCGGGAGATCGGGATCGGGCAGTCGGGTTGGGTGTACGAGTGGAACCTGTTCAAGTACTGGCTGTGGATTCCCGCCCTGGTCTACTTCATCGCGAGCATCGCCGAGGTCAACCGCACGCCCTTCGACCTCCCGGAGGCGGAGAGCGAGCTAGTCTCGGGCTTCAACACCGAGTACACGGGGATGAAGTTCGCCTGCTTCTTCGTGGGCGAGTTCGCCAGCATGTTCCTGGTCTCGCTGGTCTTCTCGGCGCTCTTCCTGGGCGCGTGGCACACGGGGGTTCCGGCGCTCGACAAGATCGTGCCGGGCCCGATCGTGATGTACACGAAGGCGTGGCTGATCGTTCTGGTGATGATGTGGATTCGCTGGACGCTGCCCCGGCTGCGGGTCGATCAGCTCATGGGCTTCGCGTGGAAACTGCTCATCCCGGCCGGGTTGGTCTCGATCGTGGTCGTGGGAGTCGTCATCTCGGTGGGGTTGACGTACTGAGGAGCCGTGCATGCCGCAGCACAACGTGCTCGACCTTCTCGCGGACATGGCCTCCGGCGCCAAGAGCATCGTGGACGGCATGCGCATCACGCTGCATAGCCTGGTCTTCCACGAGAAGGTCACCGACCAGTACCCGCACCGGAACCCGGACGATAACTACCAGCCCGGGCCGGGCTACCGCGGCATGCTGGGGCTGATCACCGATCCGGAGACGGGCCAGCTCAACTGCACGGCCTGCGGGCAGTGCCAGAAGGTCTGTCCGGACAACTGCATCGCGGTCGAGGGCGAGGGCAAGGGCAAGGAGCGCAAGCCGGTGCGCTTCACGATCGACATGGCCAAGTGCATGTACTGCGGCCTGTGCGCCGAGGTCTGCCCGTTCGATGCCCTGACGATGACGCCGAAGTACACCGGCTCCGTGGAGCGCATCGAGGACCTGATCTGGGACCTGGATCGCCTGCGGGCCGAAGCCGAGGGAATGCCGCACATCTCGCAGGTAGAGTAGACCGTGGCACCGGCGTCCCGCCGGTGAATGACTGCTCATCGGCGGGACGCCGATGCCACGGGCAACGGGAACCGCGACGCGCCATGCAAGAGCTTGCCGATCTCATCCAGGAGTACGGGTCGCTGATCGCGTTTGCGGGGTTCGCCCTGCTGACGCTGGGATCGGCGGTGCTGGTGGTGACCGCCCGGCGCGTCACCCACGCGTGCATCAGCCTGCTGCCCTGCTTCATCGGGATCGCCGGGCTGTACGCCCTCCTGGCCTCCCCGGTGATGCTCGCCTTCCAGTTGCTGATCTACGCGGGCGGGATCATGGTCCTGATGCTGTTTGCGATCTTCCTGCTCGAACGCCGCGCGGGCCCCATCTCGTCGGCCAACCACTACGTCCTGCCGGCCGGGCTCATCGCGGGACTCACCGCCATCACGATCCTGGGGGCGGTGCAGTCGGAGAGCTTCACCAACCGGGAGCTCCGGCCCCCGCCGCTGGAGCTGGCTCCCGATGCCGACGGGCCGGGCGGCTGGTACGCCTACCAGGACCCGCAGACCCGCGCGAGCGCCGAGCAGCCGGCCTCCAACGTGAAACGCACCGGGTTCTACTTCCTGACCTACTACCTGCTTCCGTTCGAGCTGACGTCGCTGGTGCTCGTGGTCGCGATGGTCGGCGCCATCATCATCGCGCGCCGGGAGAAGGGCTGGGTCGCGGCGGGACGGATGCCGGGAACGGCAGGCAGCCAGGAGTCAGGAGCCGGGCCGCAGGCGAGCGGCATCGCGGCGGCGGCGGAGGACGGCGAGGAGGCGAGGGGCTGATGGTCATTCAGCAGCTCGGCCTCCATCACTTCCTCGCGCTCGCGGGCGTCCTGTTCGCGGTGGGGCTGTTCGGCGTGCTGTCCCGCAGGAACTCCATCGCGATCTTGTTGGGCATCGAGTTGATGCTCAATGCCGCGAACATCAACCTGATCGCCTTCCAGCGCTACCTCGCGCCGTCGGCGGGGCTGAACCTCGTCCTGGACGGCCAGATCTTCGCGCTGGTGATCATCACGCTCGCGGCCTGCGAGGCGGCGGTGGGGCTGGCGATCATCCTGAACGTCTACCGCGTCCTGCGGACGACCACCGCCGATGAAGTGAGCCTGCTCAAGTGGTAGGAGTCCCCTTCTTCGAGAATCTGGCCTGGCTGATTCCGGTGCTGCCGCTGCTGGCGTGCGGCGTGCTGATCGGCTGGGGCGTGCGGCTGCACCGGACGCTGGGCGACCGCGTCGGTCTGATCGGCGTGGTCGCGATCGGCCTGTCGTGTGTCATCGCGGTGGGCATCCTCGGGTCGCGGATCAGCCAGACCTTCGGCGCGCCCCATGAGGCGGCCGCGCCGCCCGTCGAGCACGGCGCCCCCGGCGAGACGGTCGAGCATGGGGAGCCCGCCGCTCACGCCGCCGAGGGTCCGGAGCCGTTCGAGCTGGCCGTCGAGTGGGCGCCGCTGGGGCCCATCGCCCGGACGCTGCCGACGGCGCACGGGGAGTTCGATGGCCGGTTCCGGGTCAGCTTGCGGATCGACAACCTGACGGCCGCGATGCTGGCGATGGTGACCTTCATCGCCATGCTGATCCAGATCTACTCGATGGGGTACATGCACGGAGACCCGCGATACCCCCGGTTCTTCGCGTACCTGTCGCTGTTCTGCTTCTCGATGCTGCTGTTGGTGCTGGCGGGCAGCTTCCTGCTGCTCTTCGCGGGCTGGGAGCTGGTGGGTCTGTGCTCGTACCTGCTGATCGGCTTCTGGTTCGAGAAGCCCTCGGCCGCGGACGCGGCGAAGAAGGCCTTCATCGTGAACCGGGTGGGGGACTTCGGGTTCCTCATCGGGATCATGATCGTCTTCTTCCACATCCCGTCGCTGGACATCCGCGCGGCGCTGGAGGCGGCGGGCACCGCGGCGTTCCCGGCGCACTGGGTGGCGATTGCGGGGGCGTGCCTGTTCACCGGCGCCATCGGGAAGAGCGCGCAGTTCCCGCTGCACGTGTGGCTGCCCGACGCGATGGAGGGCCCGACGCCGGTCAGCGCCCTCATCCACGCCGCGACGATGGTCGCCGCGGGCGTGTA
>VGFB01000219.1 GCA_016869015.1 Armatimonadota bacterium | reverse complement strand
GGCGAAGGGCGAGGGTGACGGCCCGTGCGCGGCGCTGGTTGGGCCCGAGGGCGTTCAGGGCGGGCGCGTCGAGATCGGCGGCTACGCGGTGCAGACGCACCTGGACCTGAAGCCGGAGGCCGGGGACGCGCGGCTGGCTTTCTACGACTTCAGCGGGCTGACCAACGCCGCCGCCGAGGCGTACTTGCGCGCGAACGCCGACGCCGACCTGGCCGAGCTGCAGGCGGCCGACTTCCGCCCACAGGCGGTCCGCGACATGGACCTTGGCGCCCTCAAGGCTGAGGCCCTGAAGCTGCTGGCGGACGCGGCGGAGGATGGTCCGACCTTCGAGCCGCGGGTCAAAGAGCTGCTGGCCTCGTTGGACGATCTGAAGGGCCGCGCCGACACCGGCGACTGGGTCGCCGAGGCCGACCTGGCCACCCGAGTCGCCGATTCGGCGGACCTGTTCTGGAAGCTGCGCGCCTTCGCGGCGCTCAACACTCCGTAGGAGCGACGCGATGCGCTCGCACCACACGCTGATGCTCGTCTCGGTTCTGGCCCTGCTGCCCTGTCTCGGGCAGGCTGGGTACGTGTGGATTGAGGGCGAGGCGCCCACGACCACCAACGTCGAGCCGCAGGTCTCGGGGTGGGGCCGACAGCACTTTCTCTCCGAGGAGAAGTGGCTGCAGGTTTCCATCGACGCGGACAAGATCGACGCGCAGCTCCCCGCTGAGGGCGGGCGGCTGACCTATGCGTTCACCGTCGCCGAGGCCGGCGCGCACGAAGCGTGGGTGCGGATTGGGTATGAGTTCGCGCGCTCGCCCTTCGACTGGCGCATCGATGACGGCGAGTGGGCGCGGATCGAGCCGGATGCGCTGACCACCGACCTCATGGAGCTGCAGACGTGGAACGAGGTCGCGTGGCTGAAGCTCGGCGAGCTGCCGCTGACGAAGGGCGATCACCGACTCGACCTCCGGCTGCCAAAGACGCAGGACAAGGAGGGGAAGACGGCCCGAGTGCTGTTCGCCCTCGACGCGATCTGCCTTCACGCCGGGCCCTTCTACCCGAACTCGAAGCACCGGCCCGAGGAGGACTACCGCACCGACCGCGACCGGGAGGCGGCGCAGCACGTCTTCGCACTGCCCGACGCCGGAGCCCCGGGCGCGCGGACGTCACTGGGGCTCGCGGGCCCATGGGAGGTCTGCCGGGCCGACGAGCAACTCCCCGGCGAGGTCGCCACGCCGATGGCGGGCTTCCCGGAGCATCCGTACTGGCGGGGCATCCCCGTGCCGGGCGACAAGAACAAGCTGCGCGAGGACCTCATCTTCTGCCACCGGCTCTGGTTCCGCGCGCGGGTGGAAGTGCCGGCCTCGCAGACGGGGAGATCGTTCGTCCTCGAGTTCCCGCAGAACAACCTGAACACGACCGTGTACGTCAACGGGGTCTACTGCGGGTTCAACAAGAACCCGTTCGCCCGGTTCAGCATCGATGTCACGAAGGGCATCGAGCCCGGGCGGGTCAACGAGGTCTGGGTCGGCATCCGGGACGCGTACTACGGCTTCTCCACCAACCCCGACGACCCGCTTAAGCTCCGGCGGATGTTCAACTACCCCCTCGAGTGGGCGAACAAGGGCTTCATGGACCTCGCGTACCCGGTCTGGAACCACTTCCAGTCGGGTCTCCTCGTCACACCCACTCTCACCGCCGCCGGGTCGGCCTACGTCGGCGATGTCTTCTGCAAGCCCTCGGTTGCTCGAAGCGAGCTGGCCCTGGAGGTCACGCTGGCCAACCCCTCGGCGCAGGAGGCCGCGGGCGAGGTGCTCTGCGAGGCCGTGAATGCGGAGAGCGGCCAGGTCGAGAAAGCGTTCGCGCCGCAGCCCCTCCGACTGGCTGCCGGAGCGGAGCAGGCTCTCGATCTCGTAGAGGCCTGGCCGAACCCGAAGCTCTGGTGGCCGGACGCGCCGAACCTCTACCGCCTGCGGGCGACCGTGAAGCTCGACGGGCAGACGGTCGATGTGTCGGAGACGACCTTCGGGTTCCGCGAGTGGACCTTCGACGGGCCGGACTTCAGGCTGAACGGCGTGCCGTTCCATGGCTGGGCGGACTGCCACACGGCGGGCAGCGCGGATGAGTGGCTCGCCAACTACCGGCGCTTCAGCCAGACGATCATGCGCTTCTGGGGCACGAGCTGGCAGGGCCTACCGCCCGAGGAAGCGTTGAGCTTCCTGGACCGAAACGGCGTCGTTTGCCGGCGCTCAGGCATCCTCGACGGCGAGGCGATCGGGTACTACGCAATCGAGCGCGATGAGGACCTCAGGACGCTCTACAACTCCGAGATCAAGCTGCAGCTCATGGAGAACTGGCGCGACCAGATCGTCGCCCAGGTGAAGGGGGAGCGCAACCACCCGTCGGTGATGATCTGGTCGATCGAGAACGAGTGGCTGTACATCAACTGCATCAACCTGTATGGCGGGTTGATGGACCAGTTCGAGGCGGAGGTGACGAAGGTCTCGGACGCGGTGCGGTCCGTCGATCCCACGCGCCCCACCATGGTGGACGGCGGCGGAGCCACGCAGGCCCAGACGCTGCCCGTGCACGGCGACCACTATGTGACAAGCAAGCCGCAGGACTACCCCGACCTCGCCTATCAGGCCAACCCGACGGGCGGGGGCCGCGGACGCTGGGAATGGGACCAGAAGCGCCCCCGGTTCCTGGGCGAGGACTTCTACATGACGGGCAACCACCCCGAGGTCGCGTACTTCGAGGGCGAGAGCGCGTTCGCGGGCAAGCCCCGACGCGGGGTGGCGATCTGGAACCGCATCCTGCAGGAGGGCTACCGCTGGGCGGGCTACGGCGCGTGGCACTTCTGGCTCGGCCAGAACGACACGGATGAGAGCCAGTACATCGCCAACGCGCCGCGCGCGCTGCTCTGCCGGCAATGGGACTGGACGTTCCCGGCCGGCGGGAGCGTGTCGCGGACCTTCGGCCTCTTCAACGACACTCACTCCGCCGACCCGATCACCTTCACGTGGACGCTGACTCTCGACGGGAAGCAGGTCGCGACCGAATCGAAGGAGTACGCGGTTCCCCCCGGGACCAACCGCAAGTTCGACGTGGTGCTCACGATGCCCAAGACGGAGGGGCGCAAGGAGGGCAAGCTCTTCCTGAAGCTGACGGTGAGGGGCCAGGAGGTCTTCCTGGACACCAAGGAGGTGTCCGTGCTGGCGCCCGCGCTGCCGCGCGCTCCGGAAGCGAGCCTCACGGCGCAGAGCCTCGTCGTCTTCGATCCGCGGGACGACGTGCGCGACGCGCTGGATGCGCGGGAGAGCGCATCGAGTCGACTGTCGGCGTATGCGGCGGGGGATCGTCGCGTCATCGTGCTGGAGCAGACGGACCCGCTGCGCTACCAGGGACTCCCTTGTGAGATGTCGGCGGCGACCAACGCCGGACGCACAGCCTTCGGCGAGGACGTCGAGCACCCGGCCCTGCAGGGCCTGCAGCAGAAGGACTTCTTCACCTGGGGCGCCGACACGCTGGTCTACCGGAACGCCTACGAGAAGCCGGCGCGGGGCGCCAAGTCCCTCGTGCAGTGCGACGACCAGTTGCGCCACACAGCGCTGGCCGAAGTTCCGGTGGGCCAAGGGCTGATGCTGCTGAGTCAGCTGACGGTAGGCGAGCACCTGGGTACGAGCGCCGTGGCTCAGCAGCTCCTGCTGAACCTCGTCGCCTACGCGGCGAGCTACCGGCTGGAGTTCGCCCAGGTCGCGGCGGCCGTCAGCGACAACCCGCAGCTCGCGAACGCCCTCGATGCCATGGGGCTGCAGTACACGTCTGTCGAGGGGCCTCTGCAGGCGCTGGCCGCGGAGGGGGTGCGGACGGCCGTCGTTTCGGCGACGCCGGCCAACCTGCGGATGCTGGCCGACAACCTGGCCCGGGTGGAGGCCTTCACGAGTGCGGGCGGCTCGCTCATCCTGTGCGGGCTGACCCCCGAGGGCCTGGCCGACTACAACCGGATCGTGGGCGTGGATCACATGATCCGGCCCTTCCGCCGCGAGCGCGTGGTCTTCCCGCCGGTCCGCGACCGACTGACCTCGGGCCTCACGACCGGCGACGTGGTGCTGTACTCCTCCGAGCGCATCTTCTCCTGGACGGCGGGCAACTACGTCGTCTCGGACATGTTCAGCTACGTGGTCGACTACGACGAGGTCGCCTCGTTCGGGACCTCGCCGTTCTTCGCCTACGAGAACATCACCAACGGCTTCGTGTCGGCGGACGGCTGGCCGCTGATCATCAACTTCCCGAAGCACGCGGACGATTCGCCCTACGACGTGCCGATTGCGCTGCAGCAGCCACAGAGCCTGACCGAGTTCACCTGGATCGGCAACGTGTTCTACTACCCCCAGACCAAGGTCAACCTGATCTTCGACGGGGACCGGGAGCACATGCTCTCCTTCGACACGGAGCCGAACGCCGAGCCGCAGACCTTCGCCATCAACCCGCCACGCGAGGCGACGGAGGTCACGGTGCAGATCGCCGGCTGGACGCCCGTGCCCGACAAGGCGCCCAACATCGGTATCGACAACCTCTATCTCCGGGCGCAGCGCTCGCCCGAGTTCCACGAACGCGTGAAGCCGATGCTGAACGTCGGCGGGCTGATGCACTACGTGCGCGGCAAGGGGAACATCGTCCTGTGCAACCTCGCGTTCAAGGACAACGAGGAAGTGCCCGAGAACGCCGGCAAGAAGCGCGCCATTCTGGCGGCGATCCTGCGCAACCTCAAGGCGCCCTTTGTCGGCGGCAAGACGGTCATCGCGGGGGCGAACCTCGAGTACCAGCCGATCGACCTCTCGGCCTACGCGAAGCAGTTCCGGGACGAGCGGGGCTGGTTCGGCGACCGGAACTTCACCTTCAAGGACATGCCGTCCGGGCGGCAGGTTCTCGCGGGCGTACCGTACCAGGTGTTCGAGTTCGCGACCTCCCCCGTGCCGACGGTGATCATGCTCGGGGGACCGGGGATCCCCAACGACCCTCCGGAGGAGGTGCGAGGTATCGCCATCGGGGCCAAGGCCGACGCGCTCTTCTTCCTGCAGACCGCGCGCCTGGACGCGCAGCGCAACCGCGACGAGCTCCGCGACGGGAAGCGGTACGAAATGCTGCGGTACGTGGTGAAGTATGCCGACGGGCAGACGGCAGACATACCGATCTGCGCTGAGATCGACTTGGGCGACTACCACCCGCAGGATCCACGACCCATCCCAGGGGCACAGATTGCCTGGATGAAGCCCTACGAGGGCACGGACCGGACGGCGGTCGCCTACTCGAAGCAGTGGAACAACCCCCGCCCCGAAGTGCCGATCGAGAGCCTCGACATGGCGTACGGAGCGGACCGACGCGGCGTGCCGGCTCTGATCGCGCTGACCATCGCGCGGGCGGCCGAATGACCGAATGAGGGGCCCGATTCTCGCGAGTAGGTGGAACGGGCCCCTCGGGGCGGCTGTGAGAGCGCGGGTGAGCGGAGGGCGTCGTTGGCTGTGGGGGGCGTCGGCGCTCCGGAGGAGCGCAGGATGGCTGGCCGTGGGCGAAGCCCACGGAACGCGGCCTTCACGCCGTTCCGGCCCCGCAAGGGGCCGGCGGGCCCTGGGTTCCGCCCGCCCCCTTCGGGGCGGGGAGGGTTGGGGGGCCGGGAATCCAGGGGCTTCGCCCCTGGCTAGCCACCAGTCGCCCCTGCGGGGCTGACGACCACACTGCCCCGACCCACCAGTCGCCCCTGCGGGGCTGACGACCACACTGCCCCGACCCACCAGTCGCCCCTGCGGGGCTGACGACCACACTGCCCCGACCCACCGGCTCTCTGTGGTCGCGCCCGAGCGGCGGGCGCGCCCTTGACGCGGTCACGGGGCTCTGTTATACTCTCCAGACAACCAGGAAAGCGTTCTGCGGAAGCGTTCGGGGCGACCCGGGCGTCCGCAGTTACGGAACCGTCCGCCCGTACCGGACACATCGAAGCTTCGGACGCAGCAACACCTACAGCACGGCCCAGGCGGGCCTCCGCTCGGCAGGCTTGAGCGGAACATCGTAGTAGGAGGCGAACCGCATGTCACGGCCTGGCGCCCTCCGGTCGCGCGTGGCGGTTTTTGTCTGTCTCTCCCTCGTTCTGTCGCTCGCATCCCCCCTCCTCGCCACTCCCGGTCAGGAGACGCAGGCCGCCGAGCGCGTGCGCGTGGCGGTTGGCGCGTGCTCCGATTCGGGCGGCACGGCGACCGGCGCGGGGCAGACGCTGGAGCGGGCGCTCCAGAAGTCGCTGGCCAACCAGTCCGGCGTGCGTCTGGTCGGCCTCGAGAACGGCGATCCGGAGCGGGTGCTCACGGGCCGCGTTGCGTCCCTGACGGTCGAGGGCCGGCACCCGGCGAAGGTCGAGGTGGTGGCGGAGTACACCGACCCGAGCACGGGCGCGGTGACCTACCGCACCTCGGTGACGGCGGAGGGGGCGGTGCGTCCGGGCGAGGAGCAGGTGGCCCGGGTCGAGCGCGCCATCGAGGCGGCGGCGAGTCAGGTGGTGGCCCAGGTAACGCGCGCCGAGTCCATGCGCGGGCACGTGATCGGCACTCCGCGCAAGGACACGGTAGTGCTGGACCTGGGGTCCGGGCAGGGGCTGACCGTCGGCAGCGAGCTCGAGGTGCTGCGTGACGGAGCCGTCATCGGCAAGGTG
>VGFB01000218.1 GCA_016869015.1 Armatimonadota bacterium | reverse complement strand
CCCAGTCCTCGCCGGTGAGCGTGAACCCGGAGATGGGGGTGAAGTCGAACTGATCGGCCTGCCCCATGTTGATCCGCTGCCCGAACTCCACCCGATCCGGCTGGCCCGCACTCGCGTTGGCCAGGCCCGGGTCGGACACCTCACCGCCCGTGACCGTTCCCTTCACGATCACCGCGGGGTTGCTTGCGTTGTCGAAGGAGACCCAGGCATCGGGGATGCCGCTGCCCGTGCCGGCCTGGAAGACGGCCTCGGTGTCCACGCTCGTCCCGTCGGAGAGGATGATGGTCGTGCCGTCGTTCTGCTGCAGCCCGCCGCCGAACTGACAATCGATGAAGTGACGAAGGCCCACGCTGTGCGCCATCGTCCCGCGGTTGGTCAGGATGAAATCGAGCTTCAACGTGTCCCGCAGAAGCACCAACTGGGCGTAGACCTCGATGATCTCGACGGCCTGGGTCGGGTCCGGGTCGTCGATGGGCACCAACATCCGGTAGACGATGTCACGCGTCCGCTCGCTGGGGGCCAGCGCCCAGAACTCTCGTCCTCCGCCGTCCTGGATGGTGCTGAGATCGGAGACGAGGACGTCGGTGGCCTGCGGGTTCGTGTTGTCCACCGAGATGGTGGTGACGGAGGAGTAGGTGTCGAGCCCCAGCAACGGATCGACGATGCTGGCGATGATCTTGCCGTCATCGTTGGCCGTCGTCGGGTCGCCCGTGATCGTGCGCAGGGCAAACCGACTGGCGGGGCCGTTGTCGGTCTCAGTCGGGTCGAGCACCCAGTCGGGCAACTCGACGAAGAGCCGCATGATGCCGGCGGGGTCGTCCAGGGCCCAGGCGGAGCCGGCGCTCCACACGCTCGTAATGCCCGCAACGCACAAGGCGATCAGCAGGCGCCGATTGCGCATTCCCACGAGCGGTTCAACTCCTCTCGAATGCTGCCGGTGTCTCGTGCCTCGGCGCCGCAGGCGCGGACGAGAGTTCCGCCCCGCGGCGACGGCCTAGCGGGCAGCGTTGATGGGACAGATCCGGCGCACCGTCTGGCCATCGGCGGTCTTCGCCGTCAACTGCAGCAGATACGTTCCGGCGGGCACCCGAACCCCGGCATCGTTTCGGGCGTCCCACAGCAGCGTCTGGGCTCCCGCAGACACCTGGCGTCCGGCCACCAGCCCGCGCACCACACGGCCCGCGATGTTCCGGATGTCGGCGGACACGGCGGCCGACGCAGACAGGTCGTAGGCGATCGCAACGCTCCCGTCCCGTGCCTGCGCGGCCGACAACGAGGTGATCTGCAGGCCGCTCGCCCCCGCGCGGTCGGCAGTCAGGCGGAAGTGACGAGGGCCTCCGTCTCCCGCCCGGAATGCGTAGGAGGTCGCGCCCCGCATGAAGACCGTGCGGCCGTTGTCGAGGTCCTCCAGCGTCACGGCAACCTCGCCGGGCACCGTGGCGTTCAACTCCGGCCAGGAGAGCGTGACTTGCGCTCCGGCCTTGGGACAGGCCACCTCGAACTCCCACGTCAGAGCGCCGGCGCCGCGCGCCTGAAGGTCCTGGGCGTACTCGCCCCTGGCGGCGCCCCAGTCGCGGTGCGGGAAGTACAGCCGCAGCGAGTTCCCGATGGCCGGCGGCTCAGGGACATCGGAGGCCACATCGTGGCCCGTGGAGGCGTTCGGCGCGACGCCGAAGTAGTTGCACCGGTCCAGCAGGCTCGGCGCCGTCGCGACGATCTGCGCCCGCCAGTTGTCTGCGGCGGGCATTGCCGGCTTGTCCGCCGGCTTCTCGGCGGACGCGCCAGCCACGGTGGCCGGATAGATGATGACCGCCGTTGAGGTCCGGACATGGAGCCAGTAGCCCTTCATGGGCTCCAGAACCGCGCTCTGGGGCGACGTGAACTCGTAGTGACCGGCGATGGCCCCGGCCGCCGGGACGTACTCGAAGATGAAGCCCTCCGTGATCCCATCGGCAATGGCCTGATCGAGGTCGCGTCGCACACCGTTGGTCACGAACTGAACCGTCGACCAGTCCACCGTGTCCTGGTACGGGTTGCCGATCATGTGCCAGCCGCGCGGATCACTGGTTCCGTACGGCAGCTGGATCGTGTAGTCGGTGACATCCGCCAGGGCCTCGCCCGCGATGTTCAGCACGACCTCGCGCGGGAGATTCACGAAGTATCCCAGCCCGGCGGGCGGCGAGACCACCGTCGGGTTGGCCCCCACGGCGTCCGGGGGCTCGAAGGTGGCCAGAGGGTCCGGGTAGATGCGGTACTTGCTGAAGGCGGCGTCAGTTGGAATCCAGCGCACGAGGGCGACCTCGGCCTCGCCGATCCCGAAGATCGAGGCCGGGCGCGCATCCAGCAGGTTGCGGTAGGGCAAGGAGATGAGGTGCAGGCCCGCGCTCAGCGTCGGGAGTCCGACCCGGAAGTTGGCCACGGCAGCCACGCCCGGGTTCCCCGCTGTGTCGCTGGCATCCAGCCGGATGGTGTGGGCGCTGCGGCTCAGCGGCGCGGGGGGCGTATAGGTGACCACGCCCGAGCCGGGGCTGAAGGAGTCCCACTGCACTTCCACGCCGTCGAGGGTCATCACGATGGTGCCCTGATCGACGCCGGTCTCCGTATCGGTGATGACCCCCACGATCGTAGGTTGCGCCGTTGTGATCGTCGTGCCGTTGATCGGGAAGGTGATCGAGATCATCGGCGGCTTCGTATCCAGGCCGGACCGCAGCGAAAGCCGGCCGGCGCCGCACTGGTTGAGGTCCGCCAGGGTCGAATCGATGAGCCGCACGGGGACGATGGCGTTCTGCGCCGTGGCCAGACGGCTCAGCACGTCCGACAACTCGTTGGGCGTCCGCGTCTGGTCCTCGCTCTTCAGCAAGGCGGCGCCGCCGGTGACATGGGGCGCGGCCGCGGACGTCCCGTTGAAGATGGCGTTGCCGGCCGTACCGGTCCCCACGTAGTCCGGCCCGCAGAGGTCGGGCTTATCCCGACCGTCAACCGTGGGGCCCCACGAGCTGAACGGCTCCAGCGTGTCGACCGGGTAGTCCACGGCCGGGTCGGGCAGATCGGCCACTGCGCGCGTCGCCCCGATGGTCAGTGAGCCGGCGGCGGTCGCCGGGATCGACAGACTCGTCTCGGGCACCTGCAGAACCGTCTCGAAGTCGTGCGTGGTGCAGAAAAGCTGGAAGCTGTCCGTGGGGCCGGTGGCGATGTTGGGGCTCATCGCGCGGATGCGGATGTCGTAGGCCCCGGCGGCGCCCGCGTACGCCAGCAGCGACTCGGCAGGCGGGTCGTTGCCGTTCTGGGTGACGGCGGACGTCGCGATCACCACGCCCGTCGGATTGACCAACTCAATATCGTAGTCCCGGTCGGTGAGGTCGGCCCGGGTGCCCTGCGCGCTGGCCGTCTGGAACCAGCTGAGCTGGACCTGGATTTCCTGCCCCGCCGCGGTTGTCGTAACGGAGATTCCCTCGTCGCTCGTGTCGTATTCGAGCAGCGTGTCACCGTCCGCGTCGGTCCAGTCGCCGGCCCAGTGGCGCTGAGCGAAATTCCCCGCCGACACCACGGGCAGGACGCCCGCCGCGCGCGTGCGGTCGATGGCCTCGTCCAGCGCGTGCGTGCCGTCGAAGGGGCCCGTCGTGACCCCGATCGAGAGGTTGGCGATGTCGATGTCGTTCTGCAGGCAGTACTCCAGCGCCGCTTCCACGTCGGTCGGCGTGTTGACCGATAGCAGATACAGGTCCGCGTTCGGCGCCATGTCGACGATGACTTCGGCGACCGCGGTACCGTGGTCCGTGATGCCGTTGATGATACCGTCGGAGCGGAAGGCGCGGGTGACGACGGTTGTCGGAAGCTCCGCCGTGTCGTAGTCCAAGAACCCCAGGTCGATGACAGCCACGCGGATGCCGAGCCCGGTCAGGCCCTGCGCCTGGAGCGACAGCGCGTTGGTAAGCTGCACGCCCTCGCTGAGGGTCGCGCCGAAGAGCGGGATCATCTGCTCGGCCGGAGTCACCAGCGCGACGTTCGGGAGGCAGGCGATGTCCACAAGGCTGGAGAGGGGCGCGACGACCTGGGCCAGGTTGCCACTGGTCCGATGGACACGCGCGCCGAGCCTTGCCAGAGCGACCGTCTCTCCGGCAGCGGAGCCGGTGAACCGCACGTCCACCAGCGCGCGGCCGTTCGAGACGCCGAGCAGCCGGGCCTGTGGGTCGCCGGGGCTGAGCGTGTTGGCGCGGTCGGCGGCCGCGAGGCTGCGCAGAGGTCCGGCCAAGTCGGCGAGGTTTGCGGCCCAACCTGAGCCGGACGTCGCGAGCACGACCGCCGCCACCAGGACGGCCCAGGGAACCCGCCTCGGCTTGGTCCGCGTTGCTCCGGTGCGCATGAAGAGCATCACGCCGGTTCCTCCTCCCGATCTGCAACGAGTCCGGAGTCCGAGGCTCGGAGTCCGGAGTCTACGACCAACACCACCACGCCGCACGGGACGGCTCACGTACCCCACAGGAGGCGCTGCAGATGGCCCAGGTACGCCTCCAGGAACGCGCCCCACCCCGACTGTCGAGCGAAGCGGCCGGTGTCGAGGTAGTCGGCCGGGAACTCGGTCAGGTTGGGCGGGAAGAACGTTGCCCACGTCCACGCCGCCTCGCCATGCTCGTCCCTCTCGCCGGCGTACGACACCACGACCATCGCGCCTAGCGCCTGACCCGCGGCGACCGCTCGCCCGCTGATCTCCGGTAACTCGGCCGCCTCGGCCTCCTCGGCGAGGGCCTGCAGGAACGCCCTCAGATCCAGCATCTCCTCGGACAGCCCCCCCCGCGCGCTCTTGGCGCGCGCCGCCGTAACGGCGGGGGCAGCCTGGGGCATCGATCGGCACAGCGCGTCGGACAACTCCCGCAGGGCCGTCTCAAGCTCGGCGACCCCCGACAGCCGGGCCGCCGAGTACGACCCCTTCCCCGCGCCTGTCGCCGTGTCCGCGCTCTGTACCGCCCCGACCGCGCGTACCGCGACCGTTTCCCCGGTCAGCCCCTCCCGCTCGCACAACTCCCCCAGCACGCTCCCCCACGGAACCCCGGGTTCGTACAGCAGGTTCGGGCTTCCGGCCATCATGCCCGCGATGGAGGCGACCTCCGTAGCCACCTCCGCCGAGGCTGAGAAGCACGCGTCGATCGCCAACAACTCGATCCGCTGGCCCCCAAGCGCCCTCACAATCGCCGGGCCCGCGGCGGAGAACTCCTCCGGAGCGAGGCTATCACCGTCGCTGGTGGCGTCGTAGGCCACGCCCTGGTCCCGGCCGCCGCTCCCGGCCACGAAGGGCCGGACCCCGCTGCCATGCCCCACCAGAAGCACCAGGTACTTCTCGGCAGGCACCGCCTGGGCTCCCCAGGCGAGGAACTCCACCAGCGTCGCCGGATCCCCCATGTTCACCTCAGCCCGCCAGCCGCTCCACCGCCACCGCCGAGGGACACCTGCCGCTGTGGTCTGCAGCACGACGCGACGCGCATCCTCGTAGCCGCCCGCCTCGTCGCTGAACCCGGGACCGCGGTCGATCTGAACGGCGATCCCGACCCGAGCACTCCCCGGTACGGCGGCCAGAACGTGCGCGTAATGCCGGGCGGTCTGCTCCAGGCTACCGTCGCCGCTCAGGTAGGCCAACACCGTCCATTCGGCGCCCCCCGCCTGCGCGGCCACGCCCAGACCCACCGCCCCGATCCACAGCAGCCACACGCTCCCGTGCTTCGCCCGCGCCACCGGTTCAGACCCCACTCAGCCCGACGCTGCGGCCGCCTCGCCTACCGGCCGTTGCCCCACGCCCCTCGCGGCGCGCCCGCCGCGCCACCCTCGTTGCGCCGGCCGCCGTTGCCGAAGCCCGGACGCGGCGCGGGCTTGCCCGGGCCCTTGCCGGGCTTAGGGGAGGCCGCCGGGGTTCCGGGCTTCGCGGGCGTCTTCCCGTCCACCTTCGGCTTCCCGTCGTCGCTGCTGGCGGAAAGCGGCCCCGGCGGGATCGGCGCCGTCGGGAAGGAGCGCATCACCGACAGTACGTAGCCGGTCAGCTCGTTCGGGCTGTACCCGACCCTCGGGAGGCCTTGGCCCCTCGAGCCGATCTCGGTGCTCTTGCGGGCGCCGACGCGCCAGTAGTAGTAGCTGTCCGAGGCGAGGTCACCGGAGGCCGGGCGCCACGTCTCGCTGATCGTCGTGGCCCCACGCGCCCGAATGCCCGTGCGCCGGAAGATCGGTTGCCGCAGGCCGTTGGCATCGTCGCCCGGGAAGACCTCAACCATGTACTCGTCCGCGCCCGTCGCCGGCGCCCACTCGAACGTGATCGAATCGGTGCCTTGGGGCAGCGGGTTGGCGCTGGGCGAGATCAACTGCGGCGCCAGGATGAACGTGATCGGCCCAACCGGCTGACTCGCCTGGCTGATCATCGGGAACTCGTAGTCCTGATTGATCTCGTTCTCATCCGGGCCCTGGAAGGCCGCATCGGCGCCGCCCGTCGTCGCCACCGGAGGGTTCGTACCGGGCGGGAACTGCGGCTCGGTGACGCGCTGGTACCGGTGGAAGTACGAGCGGCCCAGCTCGAGCGGCGGGTGGACGAAGATGCACTCCACCTCCGCCGTGTCGGGGTCGCCCTCCTCGTCCCGGAAGTTCACCGTAATGGTGACGGTCCTCTGGGCGTACGCGTCGGGCAGATCGTCCATCTGCTTGATCCGCTGCT
>VGFB01000217.1 GCA_016869015.1 Armatimonadota bacterium | reverse complement strand
TCTTCCACCAGAACTTCAACCTCGAGAAGCGCGACAAGCTGCTGGCCGAGCACCCGGAAGACGTAGAGCAGGAGCAGTGGCTCGACCGCGAGCAGTGGTTCGTGCTCCGTGCGAAGCGCCCCGGCGTCAGCGCGCGCGCCCTCGCGAAGCAGTACGGGATGGAGGAGCTGCGCGACTATCTGGCCCGCAGCCGCCGGGAGATCGACCGGATGCGGGAGGTCGTCGGGGACTGACGACGCAACTCCGGCTGCATGGAGTTGCGTTGTCTGTCCCCGAAGTTGTCGTTCCCGGAGACCCTCATGCCACGGTGCCCCCTCCTCACCGACCTCGCCCAACAAGCTCAGGCCGTCTGGGCTTCGCCCGAGCAGGAGCGCCGTCGGCGGCTGTGGGCGGATCACTTCAACGGCCGCACGCGCGAGGTGCCGGTATCCTGCGCGATGTTCCAGGGCTGGCAGGACCTCGTGTGGCAGCAGATCATCCCCGAGGAGACCTTCGTCCACAAGGACGGCATGGCGCGCACGCTCGAGGTGCACTTGCGTCACCGACTGTGGCGCGCGGAGCACATCCCCGACGACACTCCGCTCGATCCGACCTTCGTGCTGCACGCGCTGCCGGCCATGGCGCCCGATGAGCTGTGGGGCGTGCCCGTGGCGTTCGAGAGCACGGGGCAGGCCGGCGGCGCGTACAAGCCCGTGCCGCCCTTGCAGAACCCGGCCGACATTACAAAGTTGCGCGCGCCGACGTTCCGGGCCGATGAGGTCGTCATCGAACGGCAGCGGGAGCAGGTACATGACCTCCTCGGCGAGGCGCTCCCGCTGGCGGCGCGGGCGGACGCGCTGCACAACGGGCCGTTCGAGTGGGCGGTGAGGCTGCGGGGGATGGACAACCTGTTGCTGGACGTGTATGACCGGCCGGAGTGGCTGAAGGAGCTGATGGCGCTCCTGCAGGGCGCCATCGTGGCATACCACCGCGAGCGGGAGGCGGCTGGCTTCGTGCATGTGCCCACCGAGCGCGCGCTGCACAGCCCGTGGGATGACTGCCAGCCGGGGGACGAGGGGAAGCTCGCGGCGGGATGGGGGTACCTGCACGCGCAGTCCGCGGCGTCGTATGGCCCCGGGGCCTACGCGGAGTTCGTGCAGCCGTACAACGTGGAGATCGCACGGCTCTTCGGCAAGGTGTACTACCACGGGTGCGAGGACTTGACGCGGAAGGCGGCGATCATCTGCGAGCTGCCGAACTTGCGCGAGTTCCACGTGTCCCCGTGGTCGCAGGTGGCGCCCATCGCCGAGGCCTTGCCCGAGCATGTGGTCATGGAGGTCCACTCGCACCCCACGAACGTGCTCTTCCTGTGGGGCGCGGGGGAGATGCGCGAGGAGCTGCTCGGTCTTGTCCGTGGCGCAGGCGAGCACGCGTTCAACCTCAAGCTCTGCGACATTCAGACGATCAACAGGGACGGCGGGCGGGCGCTCATCACGTGGTCGCAGGTCGCGAAGGAGGTCGCTGCGTCATGCCGGACGGGCTCCCCGTAGTGAGCGGCCTCCTCGTCGCGGTTCTCCCGCTGCTGGGCGCGTGGGCTGAGACCCAGGCGACGCTGCCGTTCATGTCGGCTACCTACAGCGCCGACGAGGATGCCGAGTGGGTCCGGCCTGGCGCGGCGGAGGCGCCGGGCAACGCGTGGTACCTCGGCCCGCCCGGCGGTGACCGCGACGCGTGGCTGGCGGCGCTGCAGGCGTATCGCGATGACGTGCGGCGTCACATCCACGAGCAGCGCGAGGCGGAGATCGCGTTCCAGGGCGTGCGCGCGTGGGTGCGGATGCGGGACGAGTTCGCGAAGGCTCTCGACCTGCAGCCGGGCGCGCCGTTCCGCATCGAGGTTGAGGCACGCTGGATCGACGGCAACAACGAGCTGGTCCTCGCGCTGGACCTGCTCTCCCGCGAGACGAATGCGTGGCAAGGGTGGTCTAGCGTTTTCTCCACGTTGGATTTCCCGAGCGATGGACAGTGGCATCGGCTGACATGGGAGGGCGTTCTGCCGCAGTTTGACGCCACGCGGCAGTGGGCGAAGCTGATCGTCGGGATGGACGCGACCCACGACGCGACGCCCGGGCGTGTGGGGCTGCGCGACTTCGCCTTGACGATCCCAGAGCGGGCAGGGCAGGAGGTGACGCCGCTGCTCCACGCGCTGCCGGAGTCGCCGGCCCTGGACCGCTCGATCTACGACCGCGCCGACCTGCGCTGGGCGAGTCGGGCGTACACGTGCCACTTCACGTTCATGTACGACCTCTCGTTCTTCGATCCCGCGACGGGCCGCTTCACCGTCGACCGCTTCCTTGAGGAGGGCAAGCGCGAGTTTGGGGGCTACGATGCGCTCGTCCTGTGGCACGCCTACCCGCGAATCGGCGTGGATGAGCGCAACCAGTTCGACTTCTACCGGGACATGCCGGGGGGCCTGTTGGGGCTCGCACGTCTCACGGAGCAACTGCACGCGCAGGGGGTGAAGGTGTTCCTCGACTACAACCCGTGGGACCGGGGCACGCGGCGCGAGGGGGTGCCCGACGAAGCGGCCATCGCGCGCATGGTCGCAGACATCGGCGCAGACGGCGTGTTCCTGGACACGATGTCGGCGGGGGGCGCAGAGCTGCGGACCGCAGTCGATGCGGCGCGGGCGGGCGTGGTCTTCGAGCCCGAGGGCAGCCCGCCCCTCGAGCAGCTCGAGGTCTGCAGCGCGTCGTGGGCGCAGGGCCTGCCGGAGCTTCCGGAGCCGGGGCTGCTGCGACTGAAATGGGCCGAGCCGCGTCACATGCAGCACCAGATCAACCGCTGGAGCGGCTCGCACGCGCGGGAGCTGGAGGCCGCCTTCTTCAACGGCAGCGGGGTGCTGGCTTGGGAGAACGTCTTCGGCACGTGGAACCCCTGGCGCGCCGAGGATCGGGCGACGCTCCGCCGCATGGCTCCGATCCTCCGCACGTTCGCGGATCTGTTTGCCTCCGAGGCGTGGGACCCGTTCGTCCCGACGCTCGTAGCGGGAGTCTACGCGAACCGCTGGCCGGGGGACGGTGTGACGGTGTGGACGCTGCTGAACCGCGCCGGGCGGGACTTGCGGGAAGCGGTCATTGACACCCCGGCGCCCGAAGGCGCGCGTTGGTTCGATCTGTGGCGCGGCGTCGAGCTCTCGCCGCGGCGCGAGGGCAGCCGGGCGGTGGTCTCGGTTGAGCTCGGCCCCCTCGGGTGCGTGGCGATGGTCACGGACGCACGCACGCTAACGGGCATCCGGGCCCTCGCTCGGCGGCAGGCGGCCGAAGCGCGCCGGAGGCTGCCTGACCTGGATGCGCACCCACGCGCCGACGGGGTGTTGGAGCCCCTCCCCGTCGAGCCGACGCCCCCCGCGCGGGCCGATGCCCCGCCGCCGGGGATGGTCCTGGTCCCGGCCGGCTCCGTGACGATGGACCTCGCGCACCCGCGGCGGGAGTGCGGCTGCTACCCCGATCCCGGCACGCCGCCGGAGCGTTGGCGCGAGTTCCTCTGGGGCGCGCCCTTCGACGGGACGCTCGAGCACCACATCGGGCCGGTCGAGTTACCCGCCTTCCTCATCGACGCGCACGAGGTCACGAACGCGGAGTTTGCGCGCTTCCTGAAGGCGAGCGGTTACCGGGCGCAGTGCCGAACCAACTTCCTGAAGCACTGGCCGGGCGGCGTGATGCCCCGCGCGCTCGCCGACCATCCGGTGGCCTACGTGGACCTGGGGGATGCGCGCGCGTATGCCCGCTGGGCGGGGAAGCGGCTCCCGACCGAGCCCGAGTGGCACCGCGCGGCTCAGGGCGACGACGGTCGCGCGTGGCCGTGGGGCAAGGAGTTCGATGCCGCGAGATGCAACGGCTCCGGCGCCGGGACGACGCCCGTAGGCTCCTTCTCCGCGGGGCGCAGCCCCTTCGGCTGTGACGACATGGCCGGGAACGTGTGGGAGTGGACCGAGAGCGAGCGCTCGGATGGGCACACGCGGTTCTGCATGATCCGCGGCGGCTCATGGTTCAGCGCCGAGGGCTCGGTATGGTACGTGCCGGGCGGGGCGCAGCCTAACACCTCTCACGCCAAGTTCATCCTGATGTACCCGGGCCTGGATCGCTGCAGCACCATCGGCTTCCGCTGCGTGAAGGACATGGGGTGATGACTCTGACCCCTCGCGAACGGCAACTGGCGACGATCCGGCGGCAGCCCGTCGATCGGGTCTCGCTGGACGTCATCGGTATCGAGATCGTGCCGCAGATCGCCGAGCACCTGGGCATCGCGCCCGAGGCCGTCTACGACCGGCTCGGCATCGACGGGCGGATCGTGGCTGCACCCTACACCGGCGCCCCGCCGGTTGCCGGGGTCGATGCCTGGGCCGCCGGGGGGTGGGAGGACTACGGCACGGCGCACCACTACCCCCTCGGGAGCGCCTCGGTGGCCGATGTTGAGCGCCACCCGTGGCCCGACCCCGCCGACCACGACTACGCAGCGGCCGCGGCGGCGGCGACGGTGCTGGGCAGGACGCACGCGGTGCGCGGCCCGTACTGGATGCCCCTGTTCTGTCGGGTCTGCAGCCTGACGGGGATGGAGAATGCGCTGGTCGCCATGCTCGCGCAGCCGGCCGTGTTCGAGGCGGCGCTGGAGGCTGTCTTCGCGCGCACGCTGGAGTACTGCGAGCGCCTGCTGGACGCCTGCGGCGACGCGATGCCAATCCTGTGCCTCGGCGATGACTTCGCGACCCAGCGCGGACTCCTGATGGCGCCGGAGCAGTGGCGACAGTACCTCAAGCCCCGCTTCGCGAGGCTGTTCGAGGCCGGGAAGCGGCGGGGGAAGCTGGTGTGGTTTCACTCCTGCGGCGACATCACCGCGATCCTGCCGGATCTCATCGACATCGGGGTGGACGTCTGGGAGACGGTGCAGCTTCACACGCTGCCCTTTACGCCGGAGGCGCTCAAACGCGAGTTCGGAGCGCGTGTCACGTTCTTCGGCGGGGTGAACACCCAGCGGCTGCCCTTCATCAGCCCTGAGGAGGTGCGGGCGGAGGTGTGCGCCTGCATCCAGGCTCTGGGCCGGGGCGGGGGGTACATCTGCGGGCCCGACCATCACATCAAGCCCGACGTGCCCGTGGCAAACGCGATCGCGCTGTTCGAGGCGGCCAAGGCGTGCGCCGCCGGTTAGCGGCCGCTAGGTATCCCGATGGGGCACGATCATCGGGATGCTGGGCTCGTAGCCGGGCGACGGCTGGGGCTTCGTCTGGCGCTGTGCGAGCCGCCGAAGGTCCTGCTCGCTGAGCGCGGGCAGGCGGTTCTTCCGCTCCTTGGCGCGTCGCATGGTGTCCGCAATGAAGTTCAGCACGATGATCGCGGTCACGAGGCCAATCCCCGCGCCGAAGCTCGTCACGACCAGGCCTGCTGTTTGGGAGAGGTGGAGGGCGTTCATGTTGCCCCGTTTTTTCCGCTCGTGCCTCTCGGGCTTCTTATCAATCCATCAAGAGGCTGTAACATCCGTGATGGAGCGCACATCCGGCGGATACGGTTCGGCGGACGAGCCACGACCGCCCGCGGCGTTGTCCGCCCGGCGCGAGCTTCTGCCCTCCCGTGGCGGCATGTCCACGATCAGGGAACCCATTCCACCAGCGGCGCCAAGCCCTTGAACGGGGTGGTCAGCGGCCGGCTCGGCGTGTACTTGTGCGCCGTCATCCAGGAGAATGCGCGCTCTTCCCTGTTGGCCGGATCGGGATCGGGCAGCACCTCGCCGTCGGCCACCACGCAGGCCGTGCGGACCACGGGAACCGTCGGGCCGCCGAAAGGCAGCGCGTAGTCGGTGCCGCGGGTCACGGCCAGCCACGTCGCGTCCCGGAAGCCCGCGTTCAGCCGCCGGTGCGCGGCCGCGGTCAGCTCGGCCTTCCGGCCGTCGCTCAGGGCCTCACCCTCGATCTGGTCCATCTGCTTCTGGGTCTCCGACACGTCGTAGCTGACCCAGCCCGCCTCTGGAAGGTAGGCCTCCAGCTTGCAGTGTGAGGGTGAGTTCTTGGGCATGAGGTTCAGGCCGTAGGCCACGCGCGCCGGGATGCCGCTCGCGCGGGCGAGGGCCGCCGATAGCCCGTGATAATCGCTGCAGTGTCCGCACCCCTTCTCGCGCGCCCACTCCGAGCTCGCGCGCAGCGAGCACTTCGCGTGGTCATAGCTGAGGTTGGCGAGGATCCAGTCGAGGATCTTCGCGAGATCCTCGCGCGGGTGCCCCGGGGTCGGCACGATCTCGCGGGCAAGGGCCGTAAGCTGGTCGCTGAGGGTCACGCTGGCGTCGTCGCGGAGGTACTTGCCGAAGCTCTCGGGCCATTCCGCGACCCGCGCCGGATCGCCCAGTTGCCAGCGCAGCTCGCGAGTGGTCACCCGGTAGGTCTGCCGGATGAGCTGCGCGCCCTCCGGGTGGTCGAACTCGAGGTACGCGAAGGTGTTGCCGTACAGCGGCTCAGACTCTACCTTGGCCTGCACCTCAGTCGGGTACGAGGTGACGGTGTAGCCGGTGACTTCCTGCGTGGAGTCGGACTTCGGCACGGGTAGCCATACCTGCAGCTTGCCGGTGTGATACGGTGGTGTCACGACGACTGTGAACTCGACATCAACCGTGGCGTCCGGGCCCCGGTTGGCTGTGCAGGCGGCGTCGGCGTCCAGAGACGGCGCAGCGAG
>VGFB01000216.1 GCA_016869015.1 Armatimonadota bacterium | reverse complement strand
CATCTGGCCGAGGGGGAGCATCTCGTTGCGGTCCGGGTGCCAACACAGCCCGATGCCGTTGAGGAAGTTCAGGTTGTCCCCACACCGCTCCAGGCTCATCTTGTAGCTGAACAGGAAGCGCTTGTCGGAGATCGCCTTACGGCCCCGGCCGTCGGTTACCTCGAGGCTCAACGTGTGATCCCGGTCGTGAGCCAGCTCGAACTCCTGCGCGAACTCCGGCGCGCCGTTCGCCAGGAAGCGCCGGATGACGCCGTAATCGCAGTTGTGGACCTTCACCTCGCGGATTCCCTCGGGCGAGCTGACCTGGAGGCGCAGCCGCGCCCGCTGCTTGCCCCGCACGGTGAACGGCAGGTCGTGCTGGCTGTTGATGACCGCCCACTGCTCGATCAGCGGGCCGCTGGTGACGTATGGCTCCGCCGGGTGCCAGAAGTTGCCGCACCGGTCGTTGAGCCAGTTCCGCACGTTCCCCAGGTCCCGCCCGACCGTAACGCTCGCCTTGGCCGCGGCTTCCACCTCATCGGGGGACCTCACGCGCGTGTAGGACGCCGGGCTGATGTGTCGCACGTCCCGCAGGGCCCAGAGCCACTCGCCGAACTGGTCCTCGACCAGCTGGTCGCGGTCGTACACGTGGGGCGGCAGCCGGAAGAACCACCACAGGTTCGCGGGGTGCGCGCCCTGCTGCCTCAGGTTGCGATAGGTGAGCAGCATGTTGGGCGAGTAGCCGCAGTACTCCCAGTACTGGCCCGGGTTGTGCATCACCTGCCCGTCCCACTGCTTCAGCGCCGGGCGCTCGGGCGTGGTCTCGCCGTAGGCGCGGTTGAACTGGGCCTGGGGAAACTCGATGCGCTCGGACCAGATCGCCCAGCGGTTGGCGAGGTCATCGGTGAACTCGACGCCGGGACAGGCGTAGAAGGCGTCCGTCGAGGCTGCCGCGCAGTCGGCTTTCAGTTGGCCCAGCCTCTCCGCGGTCATGCGCTCCAGCGACTCGTTGAACACGATGAACGACAGCCCCGCCGCCTGCGCCGCCTGCGCGAACTCGGCCACCGTGCCCGTCCCGTCGCTCAGCGCCGTCCGCGCGCCGAGGACACCGCGCACGCCCTTCGTCGGTGCCGCAAACTCGTGCGTATCCCACTCGATGCTCTCGGGGAACCGCACCCGCCCGACCGGCTTCGTCTCGAAGGTCCCGAGCGCCGGGTTGTCCCGCGAGGTCTCGGCCAGCCACTTCAGCCCGTTCAGCACGAGGCGCCCGCCATCGCTCAGGAGGTTGGCTTCCGCATCGCCGGCGCTCTCGACGATCATGTTCCAGCCGGGCACGCCGTAGTTCGTGTGGACGTTACGGGCGGGCACGCTGAACGCCATCACCCGCCCCTTGCCGAACGACCGCACCGCGACGATCGGCGGGGCCGTCGCGTACGTCCCGACCTGCGCGTAGTCGGTGACGTGCTCGCGGGTCACCACGTAGCTCTGCGCGCTCGCCTCGCCGCGCGCCAGCACCTGCCATTCCGGCGAGAGCTGCGGCGCGACCACACCCGGGGTCTGCCCGTTGTGGTACTGCGGCAGGCAAAGGCGCCCGACGCCCTCGGTCACCGGGTGGCCGGGGGTGATGTTCTCCGTCCGGAAGAAGCCCTCCGGCTGGAAGATCGTCGCAATCCGGGCGGTGAAGGCCTGTTGCGGGTCGTACACGCCCTCCCGCAGCATCTTCACCCCCAGCCCCTCGAGCACCAGGTTCGCGTAGTCCTGGTCCCGATCGCCCGGGTAGCGCACCGCCTGCAAGTTGATGAGCGCGCTCCCGCCCTCGTTGAGGTACGCCTGCAGGGCCTTGCCCGCCGCGGCGGCCGTCCTCTCCTGCGCCGGGCCGATCTCGATGATGCTCGAATCGAAGGGCGTGTCGATGACCATCACGTTGAACCGGCGCAGCAGCTCGAGCGTGCGGGTCTCGTCCGCCTGATCGCCAAAGAAGACTCGCCACTCCGCCAGCCCAAAGCCGAAGCCGTTCGGCGCCAGCACGCGCGTGGCGTACGGGTTGAAGCGCTGCTCCTCGGCGAAGTACTTGTCCGCATCCACCAGCAGGAAGCCGACCACGGGTTGCCTTTGGGCTTCCGCGAGCGCCGAGAGCACAACGCACAGTAGCAGCATCAGACGACGAGCCATTGGTGACTCACCTGTGGGGAGATTGCCGCACACTTCGCGCTGGAGGCACCCGGCACCTGTCCTCCACCGGCGGGATGTACTCCGCTCGCGCGCGAAGCAAACGGACGACATTGTCGCAGCGTCCGCCAACCGAGAGCGGCCGGCAGGCGTCGAGGTCTGTAGGGACGAACCGGTTCGGTAAGGGGCACCGCCATGAAGACCCTTGCAGTTGCGTGCGCGTTGTGTGCCGCTGTCCTTGGCTCTCCGGTGCACGCAGCCGAGTACGCAGTGGAGCAAACCCGGCTGGTAGCGCTCGACGAGTTGCTGTGGCCGGGCGAGGGGTGCGGCTATTGGGGCACCAGCCCGTACGAGCGGCCTTTCAGGTATGTCATCGCGAAGGCCAAGGGCGAAGCTGTGGTGGTGGATGGCCGCGAGGGCCCAGTGTACGACGCCATCGAGGGCCCGGTCATCCTCATTCCAGGCACGGCAGAGGTCGCCTATGCCGCCCGCAAGGGCGACCTGCTGGTGGCCGTCATCGCCGGCCGGGAAGGGCCGGAGTTCGACGAGGTGGGCGGGCTCAGACGGGCGCCCGACAAGCGGCCGGAACCGGACTGCCCGGAGGACTACATCAGCTTCAGCCGCGACGGTTCGCGTGCCGCGTACAAGGCCCGCAGAGGCGACAAGTGGCTCGCGGTCGTGGATGGACAGGCGGGGCCGGAGTACGACGAGATCCGGGGAGGACCGCTGTTCAAGGATGCGGGGCAGTGCACGTACGTCGCGCGCAAGGGCGACAACTGGGTAGGTGTCATCGACGGGCAGGAGACGCCCGAGTACGGCTGGATCGGCTCCCCGTTCTTCAGCCCCGACGGCACGCGGCTGGTCTACGAGGCGTCGCACGGGCCCCGGGAGGCAAGGGAGTCGTTCCATGTGGTCGATGGCCGTGAGTGGCCCGGCCAGCCGCAGAGGGGCTGTGTGGCACTGCTTGATGGTCGTGTCATCCGGGGGTACTCGTCCGACATAGGGCACGAGTTCGCGCCAGGCGGGCGACGTTTCTGCTACGTCGCCAAGGAGGGCGAGAAGTGGGTGATGGTGGACGAGGGCCAGGAGGGTCCCGGGTACGACGGCATCTACGGGGCCTGCATCAGCTCCGACGGGCAGCACATCGCTTACAAGGCGTGGCGCGGCGCCGACCCGACACAAGCGGAGCATGTGGTCGTCGTGGACGGAGTCGAGGGCCCGATCTACGGGGCGATCGAGCGCCTCATGTTCAGCCTCGACGGGACCCGCCTGCTCTACGAGGCGTGCCCCGGCCCGCGCTGGGGCCGTCCGCAACTCGTCGTTGTGGACGGGCGGGAAGGTCCGCGGTACGATTGGGTGGCGGCGCCCTCGTTCAGCCCTGACAGCCGCCACTTCGCATACAAGGCGGGCAAGGGGAACAGGGTGGTGGTGGTGCTCGACGGGCAGGAGAGCCCCGAGTACGATGGAGTGGACATCCCAAGGTTCTCGGGCGACGGGAGCGCGCTGGTGTACCAGGCCCGTCGCGGGGAGCGTGGGTTCATCGTGCGCAACGGGCAGGAGGGCCCGTCATCGGCCGACGTCGGCTCCGAGACCTTCAGTCCCGACGGAGCTCACTTCGTCTACCTGGCGTACAGGAACCCCGGGGTTGCCGTGGTGCTGGACGGTGTGGAAGGGCCCGTGTGGGACGGCCTCGAGGAGATGCCGATCTTCAGCGCGGACGGGAAGCACATGGCCTACGTGGGTACGCGGAAGGGTCAGTGCGTCGTCGTCTTCGACGGCCGCGAAGAGGGCGCATACCCCTCCGTGAACCTGGCGAAGGACCGCAACGATGCGCTGGTGGTGGGACCACACGGGGAGCGCGTCTACACGGTCGGCGTTGGCCCCCGGGAGACCGGGCCGCGGTTCGATGACCCCAACTACGATGAGTGGATCAAGACCCGCAAGCCGGGCCGACGGTGCGTGATCGTCAACGGCGAACCGGGCCCGGCGTATGACGAGATCGTCACGTATCCGCTTGCCTTCCAGGCGGACGGCTCGCTGCAGTACCTGGCCAAGCGCGACGGCATGCTGTTCCGCACCGCGCATGTCGCGGTCTCGCCGCCTTGAGCGCGCTATCCCAGGAACGGCACGGATCGCACGTCTTCCCCTAGCCGGGCCAGGGCTGTGCGCGTCCATCGCGCCCGCTCGAAGGGCGGCCGGTCGCGGGGGGTGTCAGCGTGTACTTCAGGCAGTCCGCGCCGTCGGGGTTCTGCCCGTACCCGGGCAAGTATAGCTCGATCTCGTGGGTCTCACGGTTCTCCAACACGGAGAAGTTGGACAGCTCCATCGTCTCCGGCTGGTCGGGCCTGCGGTCGTCGATCACGGTCACCGTCTCGCGCTTCAGGGCAGCCTGCTCCTCATCCACTTCCGCGATCACCAGCGGGTAGCGGGGCAAGTTGCCCACGGGCGGGGTCAGGCAGACGTTGCCGAACCAGTAGAGCTTCCCGCGGCTGTGCCGCAGCATCCGGTGGTATGAGGAGGGCGAGTAGAAGCTCGTGCCGTCGGCGTAGGCCCACTCGGCGGGCGGAGACAGCGTCCGGCCGCCGTCGGTCGAGAGGCTGAAGTACTTGCGCCCCGGCCGCTGCGCCACCGACCCGTCCCAGCCGTGGGTGGAGGTGCGCCAGACGACCAGCAGCCGCCCGTCCCCAAGCTCGGCGAGCTCCGGCTCCATCAGCCCGCGGGCCGACCACTCCGGTGAGATCTCCGCCCTGGCCCCCGGCTCCCACCGATACGCCCCCTCCGCGGCGTCCCAGCGCCCGAGGAACAGCACCGACCCCATCCGCCAGACCCGTTCGTTGTTGCGTGGGTCTCCGGGCGCGTTGGCATGGGCGAGGCAGTAGACCAGCTCGCCGTTCCGCCGCACCAGGAAGCTACTCCCCGGGTAGCCCTCGTTATGGTCGAGGAACCGCGGGTCGAGGGGGGCCTGCGGGTCGAACTCGGCCCCCTCCTCGTAGCGGAACTGCGCGGGCCGACTCCACGTGCGGCCGCGGTCTCGGGAGACGCGGCTGTAGGTGAAGCAGTGGTACAGGCCCCCGACGACGATCTGCCGCAGCCAGCCCTGGACAAGGACATCCGCGCCGGGGTGGTAGGTGGAGCCGCACTCCCCTTCCCAAACGGTCAGGCCGCCGTAGTCCACGTTGTTGGAGGGCTGCACCGGCACGAAGATCGACCACGTGCGGCCGTTGTCCGACGACCACCGAGCCCGGATGTCGCCGCCCACGTCATTGGCGATCTCGTGCGCATGTACCTCGCGCCGCTGCACGTTCGGCCCGACATACTGCACGGAAACCCACATGGCGGCCCCCGGCCGCTCATGGGCGCGGTAGAGCTCCTTCCTCACCCGCGCAATCGGCGGGTTGACCCGCCACGGCGCGCTCTCTTCCTCCGCGAGGCACGCCCCCGCTACCAGGGCCAACAGACCTACCAGGCATGTCACCATCGAGTCCCCCCTACCCCGGCCGCACCTGCGCCTTGACGGTCTCGCCTGCCCGCACCGCTGCGATCCCCTCCTCGACCTGCTCGATGGAGTAGACGTGAGAGATCAGCGGCTCCACCAACACCTGCCCGCTCTCCAACAGCGACAGGGCCCGTGTATCGGTGAAGGGGTTCGTGTAGCAGCCCCGGACCGTGAGCTCCCGATGGAAGACCTCGTAGGGCTCAAGCGCGACCGTCTCCCCGGGGGGACAGACGCCGAACAGCAGCACCGTGCCGCCCGGCCGGACGAGGGACAGCGCCTGCCGCGCCGCCGCCGTGACCCCCGCGCACTCGATCGCGATCTCCGCGCCGCCTCCGGGCAGCGCTTGCGCAACTGACGCGATCTCCTCGGGCGCGACCGCCTCTTCCGCGCCCAGCGTCAGGGCGAGCTTCCGTTTCTCGGTACGCGGCTCGCTGACGGCGGCGAAGGACGCCCCTGCCGCGCGCGAGAGCTGCAGGAGGATGAGGCCGATGCTCCCGCCGCCGAGCAGGATGACGGAGTCCCCGGGCTTCACGCCCGCCACGTCGATCCCGTGCAGGCAGCAGGAGACGGGCTCCATCATCGCCGCCTGCGCGAGCGGCAGATCGCCGGGCACCGGGACCAGCAGCTCCGCCGGTACGCAGCAGTACTCCGCAAAGCCCCCCGGCCGGGTCACACCCACCGCCTGCGAAGCCGTGCAGAGATGCGGCTTGCCCGTCCGGCAGAACGCGCAGCGCCGACACGGGAGGTTCGGGTTGATCGCGACCAGGTCGCCTACCGCGACCCTCGTTACCCCGTCGCCCAAGGCTTCGACGACGCCCGCGAACTCATGTCCCGGCACGATCGGCAGGGCGCCGAGGTAGTGGCCCTCGTTGATCTTGAGGTCGGTCCCGCAGATTCCACACGCCGCCACCCGCACCAGCGCCTCGCCGGGAGCGGGATCGGGAATCGGGGCCTCCTCCACAACGATCCGGTGCGGCGCAGCAAAGACGGCCTGCAGCATGGGGCTCTCCCTCCGGTGAGTTCTCCGCCGCTCTTCCCGCAAGGGCCCGCGGA
>VGFB01000215.1 GCA_016869015.1 Armatimonadota bacterium | reverse complement strand
GGCCGCGCACTTCATGGAGCACATGCTCTTCCGCAGCGAGGCCGATGGCGCCAAGCCGGCGGAACTGATCGCGGCGGTCGAGGGGCGGGGTGGACAGGTCAACGCGCAGACGAGCCGCGACTCGGTCCTCGTTCAGATCGTGACCAGTCCGCGACTGCTGCCGGACCTGTGGCCCGTGCTGGCTCGCACCCTTCTGGAGCCCCAGATCACGGATGAGGGGGTGGCGGAGGAGAAGAAGGTGGTGGCGCAGGAGATGGCCGAGCGCGAGGGCCAGGCCCTCGATGCCCTCACCGCGGCGGTCTGGGCGGCGGCCTACCCGAACCACCCCTACGGCCGCAGCATCGGGGGTACGCGGGAGGCGCTGGAGGCGCTGGACGCCGCCAGGCTGCGGGAGTACCACGCCCGCTTCTTCACGCCCAACAACATGGCTCTGATCCTCGTGGGTGACATAAGCGCCGACGAGGTCTTCACGCAAGCCCAGCAGGCGTTTGGCAGCTACTCGTCGCGGGCTGTCGACTGGACAGCCCCGAATGCGGAGGCCCCGTTTGACGGCCCCCGGACCGACGTTCAGACCCAGAACGTGGCAGCCACGCTGATTGGGATGGGCTTCCGCGGGCCGGGCATCCAGCAGAAGCGCGACGTCTGCGCCATGGATCTGATCTACACTGTCCTCTCCGATGGACGCCAGGCCCGATTCGTCACCGAGCTCGAGGCGAAGGGCCTCGCCACCGCCTTCGATCTGCAGTACATCACACAGCGGGACGAAGGGCTGGTGCTGATCACCGCGGCGACACCGCCTGACAAGGAGTTGGAGGCTCGCGCCGCGATTGCCAGGGAGTTGCGCCGGCTGGCCGAAGAGGGCGTGACCGAGCAGACGCTGACGCGGAGCAAGCGGGTGCTGCGCAACTCCTACGCCTTCTCCAACGAGGCGTACAGCGACCAGGTGGGGTCGTTGGGCTTTTACGAGATGATCGACACCTACCGCTTCGCGGTCGACTACATCGACGCGGTGGATCAGGTCACGGCCGAGGACATCCGGCGAGTCGCCGCCGAGTATCTCACGAGCGAGAAGGCTGTCCTGGTGATCTTCCGCCCGCCGACGCCGCGCCAGCCCGGGACCGAGGTATGAACATGAGGGTGTGCGCAGTGCAAACCGAGCCGTACGGAGCGCTGAGCGGGCGGCAGCGAGGCCACCTCGCCCTCCGCGCAGCCTCGGGGCTCCTGGTACTGCTGTTCGGCTCAGCGGCGACCGCGGCCCCGGTCCGGACGGCCCTGGACAACGGCCTGAAGGTCTGCATCGCCGAGGACGACGCGACGGATACGGTCGCGCTGGCCATCCTGGTGCGCGCGACAGCCGATTGCGAGCCGGATGACAAGGCCGGACTGCGGATCGTCGTGCAGCATGCTCTTCAGGCCGGCCTGAGCGAACGTCTGGAGTCCGACCCTGGGCTCGGCGGTCTCCTGGATGCGGAGGACAGCGGGGGCGGCGCTTCCTTCAGCAGCGAGTGGGAGTACGTGTGGCTGGGCTACGAGGGCATGTCGCAGACGCTGCCGGACGCCTTGCCCGTGCTCGCGACGGCGCTCTTCAGGCCGCAGATCTCGGAGGCGCACTTCGCGGCGGCACGCGAGCAAGTGCTCGCCGCGGTCGAGGGTCCGGTGAGCGCTCCGGCGGCCTCGACGATGGGGCTCTTCCGCCTCGCCCTCCTGGGCCGAGCGTCCCGCGCGTACCCGCTCGGCACCCCGGGGACGATCAACGGGCTCACTCTCGGCGATGCCACAGCCTTCCATCGACGCTACTATGTCCCCGCCCTCTCGACGGTCGCGGTCGTGGGCCCGGTGGACGCCGCTCAGACGCAGGCGCTGATCGCCCGCTGCCTCGGCGACCTACCCGCGGGGGACGCCAACCTGCCTCCTGCGCCCCCGACGCTCACCCGCCCGGACGTGCACGTGGCCGCCAATGCTCGGCTGTCTCCCGGAAGCGACCAGCATATGGACATCGCGTCCCTCGTCGTCGGCGTCCCCGCCCCAGGGCTGGGGGACCCCGATGAGGGGGTGACACACGTCATTCACGCGTTGCTCGCGGGGGGTACGGAGGGCGGACGCCTCGAGCGTGACGACCATCTCTGGCAATCACTGGGGTTCCCCAGCCACGAGGGAGGCCGCCGGCGCAACTTCGTTGAGAGCCTTCAGCCCCCGACCAGTCAGCGGGGTCATCTCGCGATCCATGCGTACGCGGCGCCGCGGCAGGCGGAGACGGTGCGGGAGGCGCTGCTGAAGCAGTTCGACGACCTGCGCGCGCACGGGGCGCAAGCGGGAGAACTGGCGACGGCCAAGGACCGCACGATCGGCGCCCTCACCTCCCCCTACGATCTCCCTTCGAACCGCGCTCTTCTTATGGGCCGGGCGTGCCTGCTGGGCGAGGCCGATTCAACCGGACGCTCGCTGATCCAACAGGTCGCGGAAGTGACGGTTGAGGACGTTCAGCGCGTTGCCAGGGCCTGGTTCGGGGTGCACGCGGTAGGACTCGAACTGCCGGAGCCGTAGGGCCGAAGCCGCGGAGAGGCGGGGAACGACGACGACGGGCTGCGCCTACCGTTTGAGGCGGGCAACGGCGTCGCGGGCTTCCTTCACGCGAGCGGGGTCCTTGGAGAGGGCGGCAACCTGGCTGAAGTGCTCGATCGCCGCCTCCTTCTCCCCCTTCGACGCGAGCACCCACGCCAGCCCCCAGTGCGCCTCGACGGACTCCGGCTCGCGCAGCAAGACGGCAATGTACTTCGTGAAGGCGAGTTCGAGATCGCCCTTGCGCTTGGCCTCGAGAGCCTCCCGAAGAAGCTGTGTGCTGTCGACGACCCGGGCCGGTGACGTTGGCGGCTCGCCGGCGCCCTGACCGGGAGCCACCACCGTCGGGGCCACCCCGCCGGGCGGTGTGTCGCCGGTTCCCCCCGCGCCCGCAACCGCGGCCTCCCCCGCTCCCTCCGTCGCGCTGAGCCACATGTCATCCAGACAGAGGCGGGCCGCATCCGGCGCGGACTCGGGAAGCGCCGCCGTGAGCCGCAGCTCATCGATGGCGTGCCAACCCGCCGGCTCTCCGACCCGTCGGAAGTCCGTGAGCGGAAGGGACGCCAGCTTCCAGCCGACCCAATCCAGGGCCATCTCCGCGTCGTACCCGTCGGGCTCCGGGGTCTCCTCACGATCCGAACCCGCATGCACCCGCAAGACGACCCCCGGGGTCTCCTCGCTGTAGAGCCACAGATTCAGGCGGACGCTTCCCGACCAGTCGCGCGGTACGGATCGGTTCACGACGCTGGGGCCGTCTTCCCGCGGGTACCAATCGCTGACGTAGCGCCCCGTCTTGGCCGGCGTCGTGCCGTAGGGCAGCGGCCACCAGGCGCACCAGTCCGTGTCCGGCTCGAAGAGCGGGCGCCGCTCGGGCGTCGCGAGGCCCTTCACGAGGCGCAGGGCATCGAAGCGGAGCACGGTCCCCGGCGCCTGCTTCAGGTCGCTCCAACCCGCCGCGGCGAACCGCAGTGAATCGATCCTCCGCCAGCCGACCGGCTGGCGCGCCACGGCGAAGCTCCGCGGCTCCAAGTGCAGCAGCCGCCACCCCTCCCAGTCGACCGGGACGAGACAGCGGTAGTAGTCCTCACCGTCGGTCTCCGGGTTCTCGGAGTGCAACACGACCGCGAAGACCGCGCCCGTGGGCTTCGCGGAGTGGACCCACATCTGCAGCGCGCCCAGCTCCTCGAAGTTGCTCGGCAGCTCCGGCCCCGCCAGGTACACGACCTGGGCCGCAGCATCCAGGTCCCATCGACCCGAGGTCTCACCCTCCTGCACGATGGCCTCGTCCGGCTCGAGGGTCGGCTTGGCGGATCCGCCGACATCGCGCCAGCGCGCCGACACGTCACCCTCCATCTCATCGACGGGGATGAAAGCGGGCGGCTGAGCCGACGTCAGGGAGGCGATGAACCAGAGGATCAGCATGGCGGCGTGGACTCTCGATCTGCTCGGGACGGGATGCAAGGGCGCGCGGGGCGCCGCGAGTCACTTCAGGGTTCGCCGGGGCGGGGCGACGGGCCTGCCCCTTCCCGGACCACCAGCAGCGCGGCCGCGGCGCCCAGGAGCTGCAGCGGCAACGCGATCGCGAAGACGGTCGTCATGGCGAAGCTGCCTGCCAGCCACCCTGCGATCAGAGGGTAAGCGACGCGGACGGGCACCAGCAGCGTGTTGTAGGCCGCCTGGTACACCGTCTTGTCGTCCTCGGGCGACAGCGCCATCACCAGGTTGATCCCCCCGACCACCTCGCACGCGACGGCGCAACCCACGCAGGCGAACAACGCGTAGAACGCGCCCGGCGTGGCCCCGAACAGGGCCAGACCGGTGGCCGCCGACGCGCACAGACCGCCGGCCGCCAGTACGGTGCGAAAGCCGTAGCGATCGCCCACGTAGCCCGCCAGCAGCATCGCCGGCGCCTGCGCCGCCGCCGAGAGGACCGTGAACGTGCCCGCCGCGGCGTCGGAGAAGCCCCCCACCGACAACGCCCGCACCGCATAGAACGCGCTGCTCATCATCCCCGCCTCCATGAGGCACCGGACGATCAGCAGGCGCCGGAGGTTGCCTCTGCGAGTCAGGACGTCGCGCACGTGCGCGACGAAGGCCGTCGGCGAGGGGAAGCGCGCCGGCTCGGGAACGACCTCGCGCACCAGGAGATACGGCAGCAGGCCCAGGAACATGACCGCCGCTGCCACGTAGAAGCACGCCGCGAAGCCCAGCGGGTAGGCCAGACGCTCGAGCAACCTCTGAGCCAGGAAGCCTCCCGCCAGACCAGCCGTGCTGCCGGCTGCGAAGGCCCATCCGAAGAACCTCCCGCGCGAGTGCGCCGGGGTCTGGCGGTTCAGGTAGTCGGCCCAGAGGGGAATGCCGACGCCTCCGGCCAGGGCCGCCGCCCCCAGCGCAACCAGGAACAGCACCCGAGCCAGCTCCGGCCGCGCCGCCGCCAGGTGGTGGGCGATCAGCGCCGCCCCCAGCCAGGCTGCCACCACCGGCAGGTGCACGTAGATGGTGGGGAGGGTCTTGTGCCGGAGACGGGTCGTGAAGTAGGCCGACGGTAGCTGCAGCAGCGCAAGACCGACAAGGCCGATCCCCGGCACGAGGGCGATGACCTGGGGTGAGGCGCCCATCCGGCTGAGGAACACGGGCACGATGGTGGAGGAGGAGACCAGCGCGAGCCCCAGGCCCCACCAGAGCTCGACGGCGACGTTCACCCGCAGGTTCCAGGCGAAGTGAGCGGCCTTGGTCGCTTCGGCGTCCGCTGCGACGTCGTCGGGCCTGACTGGGGCAAGGGGCGAATCGCTCACCGGCGCCGTCCGCGTCAGCCGAGGATCTCGGCAAACGCCTGGGCGACAGCCGCGGCGTCCGAGGCGCTGACGTCGTTGTGGGTCACCAGGCGGAACCTCTGTCCTCCTCGGGCATCAACGAGGATCCCTCGCTCCTTCATCAGAGCCGCCAGCCGACGACCCTCCATCACCTCGGGGGCGAGGCTGAACCGGATGATGTTGGTCTGGATCGCGTTGAGGTCGAGGGAAACGCCGGCGTGCCGGGCCAGCTCCTCGGCGATGAGACGGGCATTGGCGTGGTCCTCGTGCAGACGCAGCACGACGACGTCCAGCGAGACGTGACACGCGGCGGCCAGCACCCCGGCCTGCCGCATCCCTCCGCCCATCAGCTTGCGGGCGCGGCGGGCGCGGCCGATGAAGTCGCGGGTCCCGCAGAGCATCGATCCGACCGGCGCCGCCAGCCCCTTTGAGAAGCAGAACTGAACGGAGTCGGCGTGCTCGGTGAGCGCCCGCGGTTCGACGCCGAGGTGGGTTGCGGCGTTGAAAATGCGGGCGCCGTCGATGTGCAGCTTCAGTCCGTGGGCGTGGGCCACCTCGGCCACGGCCCGCGTCTGTTCGGGGGTGATGACGGTTCCGCTGGAGACGTTGTGCGTGTTCTCGAGGCACACCACGGTGGAGCGAGCCCGATGCACGTCGTCCGGCGCGATGGCGTCGCGCACCTCATTGGGGTCCAGAACCCCCCAGGGCCGTCCGGCCAGCTTGTGGAGCGTCAGGCCCGAGAGCACGGCGAAGGCGCCGGCTTCGTAGAGACCGACGTGGGCGTTCTGCTCGAGGATCACTTCATCGCCGCGCTGTGTATGAGCGAAGAGGGCGGCCTGGTTGCCCATCGTGCCCGAGCAGACGAACAGCGCGGCCTCCATCCCCATGATCCCGGCACAGCGCTCCTCGAGCGCGTTGACCGTGGGATCCTCGCTGAGCACGTCGTCCCCGACCTCCGCACGCGCCATGGCCTCGCGCATCAAGGGCGTGGGGCATGTCACGGTGTCGGAACGCAGGTCGATCATCGGCGAGCCTCCGGGTGGCCGGGCCATCGGCGTAGCGGCCGGACCAGACTACCCGCCCGCAGGCCCGGCGTCAAGAGGAGTCGCCGGGGGGAAGCGCGAAAGGAGTGTCGTACCCGCGGCCCGCCGGGCTGCCTGGACCGCTCACGGGTCGCTCCGAGCAGGTGAGGTGACACCATGCGCACGTGGCAACGAGTCGTGTCTCCCGTCCTGGGGGCTGCTCTGGCGCTGGCTCTCGCCGGCTGTGGGGGCGGCGGAGGAGGCGGCCCTCTGCCGGCGGCGGATGTTGCTCTGGTGGCGGCGATCACGAGGGCTCTGGGGCGGATCA
>VGFB01000214.1 GCA_016869015.1 Armatimonadota bacterium | reverse complement strand
TCACGCAGGGGGCGCACGCGGTTCTGGGCGGTCTCCTCTGCCTGTTCTGCTCGCACATGCCTCCGGAGCGCTTCCGCGCCTGGGCAAAGTACGCCTTCGTCGCGAGCATCTTCTTGATGCTGCTGGTCTTCACGCCGCTGGGGGTCGAGATGGGCGGGGCGCGGCGCTGGGTGCGGATCGGTCCGCTGATGTTCCAGCCCTCCGAGCCGACCAAGATCGCGCTGATCCTCTACCTGGCGCGCTGCGTGACGGCTGCCAGGGACTGGCCGAAGCGCCAACTCCACACCTACGCGGCGGCGATGCTGAGCCTCGGGCTGGTCTGCGGGATCTGCCTGTTGCAGCGGGACATGGGATCGGCGGTGGTGATCTTCTGTTTCGGCCTGGCCGTGATCTTCTTCGCCGGTCTGCGATGGTGGGCCGTCGCGCTGACGTGGGCCGGCGCCTCGGTCGTCGGGTTCTATCTGGCGTGGGTCGAGCCATACCGGTGGCGCCGGATCACCGCCTTCCTGCACCCGACCCGCGACACCGACGATACCGCCTACCACGTCATCCGCATGCTGATCACCTGCGCTCGCGGGGGGCTCATCGGCCCCGGACCGGGGATCAGCCGCGAGAAGTGGCTGGCGCTGCCGGCCCGCCACACCGATGCCATCTTCTGCGTGATCGCCTCCGAACTGGGGTTCATCGGCGCCGCGACGCTCGTGCTCGTGTTCCTGCTTTTCCTGTACCGGGGCCTCGCCCTGGCGCGCCTGCAACCCGACCGGTACTCCGCAATCCTGTTGGCGTCGCTGGTCACGGCCATCGTGCTGCAGGCGTTCGTCAATATGGGGGTGGCTACAGGCCTTCTGCCGTGCACGGGCATCACGCTGCCGTTCATCTCGGCCGGCGGGAGCAGCCTCGTGATGACCCTCGTGGCGTCCGGCATGATCCTCAGCCTCTCCCGTCAGGCCCGCATCCGGAGGAAGGAGGCTCCGGCGGAGTGTCCACAGGCCGCGTGATGCTCGCCGGCGGCGGGTCGGCGGGCCACAGCATCCCCTGCGTCGCGGTCGCGGAGGCCATCGCGGCACAGCGGCCGGAGTGCGAGTTCCTGTTTGTGGGCTCCACCCGGCCCGTTGACCGAGGGCTGTTTGAGCGCCTCAAGCTGCCTCATGTCCTCCTCGACGCCCAGCCCTTCCCCTACCGGCCGTCCTGGGCCCTGGTGCGATCCTACATGGCGCTACGGCGGGCTCGGGGCCGCATGCGGGAGATCATCGCCGAGTTCCGTCCCGACGCAGTCTTCAGCACGGGTGGCTACGTCAGCGCGCCGGTCGTGACCGAGGCGGCGCGCGCTCGCGTACCGGTGGTCCTCCACGCGTCCGACGCGAAGCCGGGCCGAGCCAACCTCTACCTCGCCCGGCACACCGCCACGGTGACGGTGGCCTATCAGGCGGCGGCCGCCTTCTTCACAGGCTCGCAGGTCGTTGTCGCCGGTCAGCCCTTGCGCCGCAGCATCCTGCACGCCTCCCGCGAACGCGGGCGGGCCGCACTGGGCGCCCCCCCGGAGGCGACCGTCCTCCTGGCGTTGGGGGGCAGCCAGGGCGCAGACAGCATCAACCGGGCGGTGTTGGACTCCCTTCCCCACCTCCTGTCCATCCCCGGGCTTCATGTGGTCCACTTCACGGGGGCCGCCCACGAGGAGCGGGTGCGGGAGGCCGCGGTGTCCGTTCCGTCGGCCAAGGGGGCCGCCTACCGCTGCCACGGGTATGTGGACGAGCCCGGGGACCTGCTGGCGGCGGGCGACCTGGTCGTGAGCCGCTGCGGCTCGAGCAGCCTGGCCGAGTTCATGTGCCTGGGGCTGCCGTGCATCGCGGTGCCCCTGGCCATCGCCGGTGGGCATCAGCGCTACAACGTTCAGCCGCTGCTCGACGAAGGGGCGGCGGTGCTGGTGGACAATGAGCGCCTCTCGGGCGCGGTCCTCGCCGGCGTCGTCAGCGATCTCCTCGCCGATCCCCAACGGCTGACCCGGATGTCGCGGGCGGCCCGGTCACTGGCCGCGCCTCAGGCAGCCGACCGGATCGCCGACCTTCTGGTCCGGCACCTCCCCTCCGAGGCATGATCGCCCCCCGTCGCGCAGAGCTTGACGCTCCCTTGCCGGCGGCATAGAATGCGGCTGCAAACCAGAGCTCCTGTACCGACATCCGTCTTTCGGGGCCGCCATGATCACGCTGCTGGACGCGATCGGCAACACGCCGCTGGTCGAGCTGTCGCGCCTGACCAACGGGAAGGTGCGCATTCTGGCCAAGCTCGAGGGGCACAACCCCGGCGGCTCGGTGAAGGACCGCCCGGCGCGGCAGATGGTGCTGGCGGCCGAGGCCTCGGGCGAACTGACCCCCGACAAGGTCATCCTGGAGGCGACCTCCGGCAACACGGGCATTGGGCTCGCGATGGTGGCCGCAGCCCGCGGTTACCGGACGCGCCTGACGATGCCGGAGTGCGTGAGCATCGAGCGCCGGCGGATCCTGGAGGCGTTCGGCGCCGATATCGTCCTGACGCCCGCCGCCGAGGGCACCGACGGCGCGATCCGCGAGGCCCATCGCCTGCTGGAGAGCGATCCCGACCGGTACTACATGCCCAACCAGTTCGACAATCCGGCGAACGTCCAGGCCCACTACGAGGCGACTGGGCCGGAGATCCTCCGCGATACGAACGGGGACGTCGACGCGTTCGTGGCAGGCCTGGGCACTTCAGGTACACTGATGGGCGCCGGCCGCCGCCTGAAGGAGGCTGACCCGGCCACCTTGCTGGTGGGCGTCGAGCCGCCTCTGGGTCATCGCATCCAGGGCCTCAAGAACATGACCGAGTCAATCGTGCCGGCCATCTACCGACCCGAGGTCCTCGACGACAAGGTCACCGTCACGGATAACGAGGCGTTTGCTGCGGCCCGCGAGCTCTCCCTGAAGGAGGGGCTGTTTGTGGGGATGTCGAGCGGCGCGGCCCTCGCGGGGGCGCTGCAGGTGGCAGAGCGCCTGGGTTCGGGGACGGTCGTGACGATCTTCCCGGACCGCGGCGAGCGCTACCTGTCCACCGTGCTGTTCCGGTCCGTCTGCGCGGACTGCCCGCCCTGACGCAGGACTGTGACGAGCGTCACGGTGACCTGCGCATGGAGTCATCGAATCAGTGTTTGGGCGGCATCCGGTGTGGGTATACCACAATCAGTAACCCTCCCTTTGACGCACTGAGCGCGCCACGGCCCCCGGAAAGCATGTGGCGCGCTCAGCTTTCTCTGCCCCCGTCTTCCTTGACAGTCGGCTCCGGGCTGCGATATACTCGCCGCGTACGGTCTCCCCGAGCCCTGAACGGGTCATCCGACGGCCCTCGATGAGGGGTGCTCGATGTCTGCGGCCACTTACTGCCCGACGTGCGGCTACCCGAACGACCACGCGCGAGGCGCATGTCTGCTCTGCTACACCAACGTGCGGGATGGGCGCGGTGGCAGTGCCTGCCCCTCCTGCGGGGCTGACAACGCGAAGACGTCCAACTTCTGCATGAGCTGTCAGGCCGCGCTGACCGAAGGCGTCGTGCCGCAGATGCTGCCCGATGTCTCGGGCCTCGTGGGCGCCGCCGCCGGCATGGGCGTGGGGGCCGCGGTGATGTCGGACGAGTATGTCGGCGAGCCCGCCGGAGACATGGACTTCGGCCTCGGGGAGGCGGAGGACGAGTTCGCGACCGCCGGCGATTTCACGGATGAGTTCGCCGCGCCGCCGCCTCCACCGGCGGCCGTGGACACTGGCGCTGCGGACTTCACCCCGGCGCCCGGGGCCGTGGACTTCGGCGAGGAGGACTTCTCGGCTCCCCCTCCACCGCCGGACACGGTCGATCTCGACCTGGACGACGTGGGCGCTGCACCGCCTCCGCCGCCCGGCACCGATCAGTTGCCGGCGGACACGGGCGGCGACGAACTGGGAGACTGGTCGCTGGACTACGACGAATGACGGCCGTCGCTGAGAGCGCGACACGAGCGCATGGGCGGGATTGCCGACAGACTGGCCGACGTTCAGCAGCGCATCGCTGAGGCAGCCCGTCGGGTCGGGAGAGACCCGCAGGAGGCGCGGCTGGTCGCCGTCAGCAAGACCCACCCGGTTGAGTTGGTGCGCGAGGCCATCGCGGCCGGAGTCGGCGCCCTCGGCGAGAACTACGTTCAGGAACTGGTGAACAAGCGGGAGGCGATCGGCGACGCTGTCGAGTGGCACTTCATCGGCCACCTGCAGACCAACAAGGCTCGACAACTCGTCCCCTTCTGTGCGCTGGTGCACGGCGTCGACAGCCTGAGGCTGGCGGAGGAGCTCGACGGACGGGCCGCACGACTCGGTCGTTGTCAGCCCGTGCTGATCGAGGTCAACCTCTCTGGAGAAGGGACGAAGTTCGGCGTCGGCGAAGCGGACGTCATCGGTCTCGCGCAGGCGATCAGCCGACTTCCAAACGTTGAGTTGCGGGGGCTGATGACGATGCCCCCCTTTCCGGCGGAACCGGAGGACTCGCGCCCGTACTTCATCGCCATGCGGGTCTTGCGGGAGAAGCTGCGAGAAGCCGGAATTGCGCCGAAACACTGCGCCGAGCTGTCGATGGGAATGACCGCCGACTACGAGATCGCCGTCGAGGAGGGAGCCACGCTCGTTCGCGTCGGAACCGCGATCTTCGGGTCGCGAGACGCGCCCAACGCCTGACAAGCCAACATCCGCCGTGTCGATTGCAGCCGTCAACGCAGCAGCAGCCATCGCAAGGGAGGCCACAGGACATGCTCGTCAGGGTGTATCACGCCATCGCAGGTTTCCTCGGAAGGGTCCTCGACCGCATCCTCCTCATTGACGAAGCCGCCGCCCTCGAAACCGAGGCCGCCGAGACGCAGACCGGCGACGCCGAGGCCACGCATGTGCCGGACGACACGGGGAGCCCACAGACGGGCGAAGCTACGCCCACGGGTGACGGCCGGGTCTACTTCATGCACTCCTCACCCGAGCGGCGGATCTGCATCGCCCGCCCGCGGAACATCGAGGAGGCGGAGCAGGTCGGCGAGCGGCTGAAGCGCCACATGCCGGTGATCCTGAACCTCGAGAGCACCGACGAGGCGATGGCCCAGCGGATCGCCGACTACATGAGCGGCGCGGTGCACATGGTGGACGCCAAGATCGCCAAGGGCGGGCGCATGGTGTGGGTCTACGCCCCGGTCGACATGGATGTCGAGATGCTCAAGGTCGACCAGGAGCAGCCCCGGTCCCACCTCTTCGATGAGGAAGAGCCGCCCACCCGTCGCGCCGTCGGGCTGTAGGCGACGCTCTCGGGTCTCGGGCGTCGAGTTCCGAGTCTGAGGGCTCGGGCTACGGACCGTGGACTGTCGTTGGGACTGCCTTCTCGAGGTGCCGGGATGGGCGCGCACGGAAGGCTGGGCATCATTGGAGCCGGCCGCATGGCCGAGGCGCTGCTGCGAGGCTGGCTCGCAGCGCGCAAGTTCGCACGTGAGGACGTCCTCGCGAGCGACGTGGACGCCAAGCGCCGGAAGCTCTTCAGCGGGAAGCTCAAGGTCGACACGACCGACGACAACGCTGCCGTCGCCCGACACGCTGAGGTGCTCCTGCTGGCGGTGAAGCCCCAGGTTCTGGAACGGGTCTGCGCGCCGCTCGCCGGGGAGCTCCGCCCGGGGGCCTGGGTGATCTCCATCGCGGCGGGCGTGCGCCTGGCGAGGCTCGAGGAGACCCTGGGCGCCGACCGCCCGATCATCCGGGTGATGCCCAACATCCTGCACACGGTGCGGGCGGGCGTGGCAGCGCTCTGCGGGAACGGGGCCGTGACCCCCGAGCAGCTCGACCACGCCCTCGATCTCTTCCGCGCCCTGGGCACAGCCGAGGTGGTGGAGGAGCGTCTCATGGACGCTGTGACCGGGCTCTCCGGCAGCGGGCCGGCCTTTGCGGCAGTCTTCGTGGAGGCGCTGGCCGATGGCGGAGTGGCGGCCGGGCTCCCGCGCTCTCTCGCCCTACCGTTTGCGGCACAGACCGTCCTGGGCACCGCGAAGTGGGTCCTCAAGGGCCAATCGCCGGCGGGGCTGAAGGACCTGGTCACCTCTCCGGGCGGGACGACCATTGCCGGCCTACGGGCCCTGGAGGCCGGGGGCCTCCGCAGCGCCGCCATCGAGGCGGTCGCGGCTGCCGCGGGGCGGTCCGAGGAGCTTGGGCGCGCCGGGTAGGAGGTTGGGGCATGTTCGCCGCGGACTTTGGCCTGGTGCAGGTCATCCGCCTCGTCTTCTGGCTGTACTTCCTGCTCATCCTCGCGCGGTGCGTGCTGAGCTGGTTCCGCACGCCCTCGTACACCTCCCGGTGGCTGCCGCTCTGGAACCTCGTGTACGGCGCCACCGAGCCCGCGCTGGCGCCCATCCGCAGGGGCTTGTCGCGCTTCACCGCCGGCGTGCCGATCGACCTCTCCCCCTTTGTCCTGATCCTCTTGCTATCCATCGCTGAGCAGATTATCATCAGGCTCATCGTCGGCATGCGCTGACCCCTGAGGTTGAGCTTGGTCCAACGCGTCCCTCCCAGTCGTCCGCGGCCCCCGGCGCTGCGCATCGCCCTGATCGCGGCGATGTGCGGGGCAGCCGTGGGTTTGGGGCAGGTCGGTGAGCGGCGGGCGCCCCCTCTCGCCCCCTCCGCGCTGGACAGCCCCGGAGAGGAGACGCTCGCGATCGACCTGCGGTACCGGGTCGCCTTGTTCGCCTACGAGCTTGCCCGACGCTCCGGTGTGCCCGGCGTCGCG
>VGFB01000213.1 GCA_016869015.1 Armatimonadota bacterium | reverse complement strand
GGGAGACGGCGGCCTACAGCGCCGTGGTGACGGACCCGGTTCTCTCGCGGTACCACCGGGTGCACGTGGGCGGTCTGACGCCGGATACGGTGTACCACTTCGAGATCACGGCGATGGCGAAGGACGGGCTGAGCCGGAAGTCGGGCGACCGGCAGTTCCGGACGCTGAAACGTCCGCCGTTCATTCTGAACGTCCGGGTGCGGAACATCACCCAGAGCAGCGCGGACATCCTCTGGGAGACGGACCGGCCGACGACCGGGGTAGTGGACTACGGGGAGACGGCGGCCTACAGCGCCGTGGTGACGGACCCGGTTCTCTCGCGGTACCACCGGGTGCACGTGGGCGGTCTGACTCCGGACACGGTGTACCACTTCGAGATCACGGCGACGGCGAAGGACGGGCTGAGCCGGAAGTCGGGCGACCGGCAGTTCCGGACGCTGAAGCCGCGGCCGCCGGTGATCCGCAACATCCGGGTCAAGAACATCACGCAGAACTCGGCCGACGTCTCCTGGGACACCGATCAACCGACAACAGGCCTCGTGGACTTCGGCGAGACCACCGCCTACGGTCGCCGGCGCCTCGACCCCGTGCTGTCTCGCTCGCACCAGGTCCACCTCAGCCAACTCGTCCCGCACACGGACTACCATTTCCGCATCACGGCCACAGATGCGTTCGGTCAGAGGGTCTCCTCGGCGGACAGGCTCTTCCGCACGCTCAAGCCGCCGCCGCCGGTGATCCGCAACATCCAGGTTGCGAACATCACGCAGAGCTCGGCGGACATCTCCTGGGAGACTGACCGGGAGACGACAGGCGTCGTGCGGTACGGCGCCACGCCCGCCCTCGGCCTCGAGGCCGCCAGCCGTACGGTGGGACGCTCCCACTCGGTCCACCTCTCGGGCCTCGATTGGGGGACCCTGTACTACTTCCGGATTCTGGCCACGGACGCCTACGACCAGGTGACCGGCTCCTCGCGGCAGACGTTCCGGACGCTCGAGCCTCCGCCGCTGCAGATCTCGGGCATCCAGGTCATCAACATCACGCGCGACTCGGCCGACATCCTGTGGGAGACGAACCGGGCTTCGTTCAGCTTTGTGGACTACGGTCGAACGCGCGCCTACGGCGAGACGGTCCTGGCGCCGACCTTCGCCAAGCGCCATCGGGTGCATCTGAGCGGCTTGGAGTGGGGGGCGCTGTACCACTTCCGGATCACGGCCGTCGACCGCTACGCCTTGGTCGCGTTCTCTCCGGACCAGACGTTCGAGACGGTGCAGCCCGCGCCGCCCGTCATCTTCGACATCCAGGTGACCGACATCGGGCGCACGAGCGCCACGATCCGCTGGAAGACGGACAAGCCCACGACCGACGTGGTCGCCTACGGCCCGACGGTTGCCTACGGCTCGACGGGCGCCGATCCGACGCTCTCGCGCTCGCACCACGTTCAGCTGACAGGCCTGGCGCCGGACACGGAGTACCACTTCCGCATCACGGCCACGGACGTCCTGGGCCTCACCGCGCAGTCGCCCGACCAGACCTTCCGGACGAAGCCGGGGTGGCCGAAAGCGCCGCGCCTGGCCCCGGAGCCCGAGTTCACGAAGGGCACGGAGAACCGGCTCTCTTGGAGCGGTGTGGAGTTCGCGGTGCTCTATCGGCTCGAGGTCGCCCGCAACCCGGCTTTCCCGAGCCCTCGAGTCGTGGAGACCACCGGCCGCTCAGCGACGGTGACGGGCCTCGCGGACGGCGTGACCCACTACTACCGCGTGGCGGGCGTGAACGCCGTTGGGGTCCAGGGGGGCTACTCGAACGTCGAGCACTCGACCCAGGACGCGTCGCCGCCGGAGACCTCGTGCGAGTTGCTCGCAGCGCCCACAGCGGTGGCGCCCGGGGCCGGCATCGAGCTCAAGCTGCACGCGTTCGACGCCACCTCCGGGGTGAAGCATCTGCTGCTCTACTTCGCCAAGGACCGGGGTCCGTTCCGTCAGCACGGCGGCCGCCTCGACCCCGCGACCGCCACCGTGCGGTTCGACCTGGAGCCGTACGGAGCCGGCCACTACGCCTTCTACACGATCGGCGTCGACAACGTCGGGAACCGCGAGGCCGCTCCGACCACGCCGGACGTTCAGGTGGATGTCCGCATCCCGACGACGCTCACCTACGTGGGCGATGCCGGGACAACCACGGGGGTCGACGCGCTCTTCGCCGCGGTCCTCGTCGATGCGTTCGGCGATCCGGTCTCCGGTGCGACCATCGACTACGCTCTGGACGGCCTGCACGGGTCGTTGTCGCCCACCGACGCGGCGGGCCTCGCGCAGCAGCTCGTGAACGTGGGCCTGCTCCCCGGGCTCTACGACCTCACGCTCACCTTCGCGGGCAATGGCGCCCTTCAGGGCTCCAGCGCTACCGTGCAGTTCGTGGTGAAGCCCGTCGTCGAGCCGCCGGGCCCGCAGATCGACGTCAAGGCCCTCGGGACGGTGATTGACGCCGCGGGGAAGACGTTCGCCTTCGATATCGAGGTCTCCAACCAGCCCCTGGGCGGACTGATGATGGTCAACACAGGTAGCGACCTCATCGGGGCGACGCAGATCACGAGCGTCAACCTGAGCGGCGGCGTGGCGGTCATCACGGGCATCGCCTCCGTGAACAACACCGGCGCACACCGCTTCGTAGTGCGGGTTACCGATGGCTCTCCGGATCGGTTCGGTCTGACGACGACCGAGGGGACCTTCGTCGGGCTGACCGACTTGGCCACCGGAAGCGTGACAATCGGGTTCACGCCGTAAGGCCACCGCAGGAGTCCTGGGATGAGCGCACAACCGCCGACTCTCGGCGTCGGGATGGCCGGCTTCGGGTTCATCGGCAAGGTCCACGCCCACGCCTACCGCAGCCAGCGGCTGTTCTACGACCCGCCGCCGGCGCTCCCGAAGCTGGTGGGCGTCTGCACGAGCCGTGCCGAGACCGCGCAGCGCGCCGCGGAACAGGGGGAGTTCGAGTTTGGGACCGATCGGTTCGAGGACCTGCTCGCCCGGGAGGACATCGACGTGATCGATGTCGCCACACCCAACCAACTGCACCGCGAACAGGTCCTCGCGGCGCTGGAGGCCGGCAAGCACGTCTACTGCGACAAGCCGCTGGCGGTCACTCTGGAGGATGCCCGCGTCATGGTCGCCGCGGCGCGGGCGCGATCGGAGCTGTCCCACGGGATGGCGCTGCACTGCCGCTTCGTTCCGGCCACGATGCGGGCCCGGCAACTGGTCGAGGCGGGCCGGATCGGGCGCGTCTACCACTTTCGGGCCGCGTATCTGCATTCGGGCTACGAGGACCCTCAGCGCCCGATCTCCTGGCGGCTGAGCCGCGAGGCGGGCGGGGGCGTCCTGTCGGACCTGGGGTCCCACATCATCGATCTGATGGGCTGGCTGCTGGGGCCCTACGAGACCGTCCACGCGGACGCGGAGACGTTCATCCGGGAGCGCCCCACGGGCGCGGGCGGCGGCGCGAGGGCCCCGGTGGAGGTCGAGGACTACGTCGGCTTCCGCGCCGCAATGCGGAGTGGCGCGCTGGGGTTCATCGAGGCCTCGCGCTTCGCAACCGGCGCGCAGGACCAGCTGGAGTTCGCGATCTTCGGCGAGCGGGGCGCCTTGCGATTTGACCTGATGAACCCGAACTGGCTCCTGTTCTATGACGCCGGGGACCCGGCGGGAGACCTGGGGGGCGAGCGAGGGTTCAAGATGTTGGAGTGCGTTCAGCGCTATCCCAAGCCCAGCGCGCTGCCCTCGCCCAAGCTGGGCGTGGGCTGGATTCGCTACCACCTCCACGCGATGCACGACTTCCTGGCCGCTGTCGCCGAGGGGCGGCTGGGCAACGCCACGCTACTCGATGGCGCCCGGGCGCAGGCCGTCGACGCGGCGGTGAGAGAGAGCCTGGCGACGGGCGGGCGCGCCACGGTGGCGGACCTCTGAGCGCGACCGAAGCGCTCGCCGAAGGGGCAAGCCGGTGACCGGACCGATGAGAGACGTGGCCGCAGAGCGCGACGAGCGCGGGATCACCATCCGGCGGGTCGGAGTGCGCGACATCCACCTGCCGGTGCGCGTTCGCGAGAAGAGCGGCGGCCACGCGCGCGTCGTCGGCACGTTCGACGCGAGCGTCGAGCTGGCCCACTACCAACGCGGCACGCACATGAGTCGCTTCGTCGAGATTCTGTCCCGCTGGAGCAAGAAGGACGTCGGGAGCGCGGAGATCCGCGAGATGCTGCACGAGATCAGCACGCGCTTCCAGGCCCGGGCGGCCGAGCTTCGGCTGTCGTTCAAGTACTTCCTGACCAAGCCGGCGCCGGTGACCCGTATCCCCAGCGACCTCGACTATGACTGCTGGTTCGCGGGCCGCCTGCAGGAGGGGACTTACGAGTTCACGCTGGGCACCACGGTGCCGATCACGACGCTGTGTCCCTGCTCGAAGGAGATCTCCCGACACGGCGCCCATAGCCAGCGCGCCCACCTGCGCGTCAGCCTGCGCCAGCGCGAGGGGCGGATCATCTGGATCGAAGACCTCGTGCCGCTGCTGGAGGCCCAGGGGAGCTCGGCGCTGTTCCCCGTGCTGAAGCGCTCCGACGAGCAGCACGTGACGGAGGCCGCGTTCGCCAACCCCAAGTTCGTGGAGGACGTGGTCCGTGATGCCGTGCTGGCCCTGCGGGGCCTGGACGGGGTGGTCCGTTATACGGTAGAGTGCGAGAGCTTCGAGTCGATCCACAACCACAACGCATACGCCTATACCGAGGGCGAGGCCGGCTGATGCTGGGAGTCGCGTTTGTGCTGCTGCTCATTGTGGTGGGCGTCGGGGTCCTGTACGGGCTCTGGCGTCTGCTGGGCCGTGTGGACGAGCAGGCGGGAGAGGTGATCGAGCAAGAGCGGGCACGGGCGCTCGCCCGCGAGGCCGAGCCGGAGATCTCCGGCGGGCTGGGGCCCGACGGGGTCGTCTACCTGGCCGCCCATCGCTTCGTGCCCTCGGGCGCGCCGCGCAGCACGGCCAACATCCGCCGGCGGGCGTACGCGCCGATCACGGGCGAGGAGGTCGAGCCGCGCCAGATGGCCGAGCAACTGCTCCACGCCAGCCTCGTGTCGCTGGCGGAGGCGGGTCGGCTGGAGCTGCGGGTCGCTGAGCGGGAACCCAGCTTCATGCCACCCTTCCCCCACAAGCGCTGGGAGCTGCGCGTCGTGCGGACCGGCCGGTTGGTCGGCTCGCCGACCGCCGAAGCGCTTGACTGCGCTTTCGACGTGTCCGAGCAGCGGACGGCCAAGCGCGGCGGAGACGTGCAGGAGGGGATCCCCCTGGACGAGCTCGTGGAGGACATGCTCAGGGTCATGCGCCAGGAGCTCAGCTTCTGGGAGAAGGCCGGCATCTACGCCGACATCCGCCAGTACGTGGAGGCCGCGCTCATCGACCAGGGGTACCTCATTGCCCCCGCGAAGGAGACGTGGTTCGACCGCCTCCGACACATCCGCCCGACCGTGAACGAAGCGGCGCTGGACGAGATCGAGCGCCACGCGGCCGAGTTGGAGTCGCGGCTCAGTGAGTTCCGACAGGTGCACGGCTCCGAGAGGGCCGTGTCGGCGGACGATGCCGTGCCGGGCGGCTGTGCGGAGCAGGTCGATGAGGCCCTCCTCGAGGCTAAGCCGCCCTTCCCCGACCTGCCGCTGCACGATGGCCTGCGGATCAGTCTCTACGAGGCGATGATGGCCATCCGGCAGCTGGAGCCCAGCGAGGACGTGGGGGTCTAGACCGATGCGACCGTTGGAGCTGGTCGAGCAGCTGGTGATGATCGCCATCGTGATCCTCTGGGCCCTGTGGGTCGTCGGGTTCGTTCAGGCGCCCTGGTTCCGCGATGTGCTGTACTTTGGGACCCCGCCGCCCTTGATCGCCATCCTGATCCTGCGCCTTCTCCGGTACCGTCGGGCCGTCCGCGAGGCCGAGGCCATGGCCGAGCAGCGCGGCCGGACGGGCGGTCCCTACCCCATGCAGTAGGCCCAAGAGCCGGTCGGTGTGCGCCTCCGATCCGGCCGGGAGTGCCATGGCAGCCGACGGAGAACGCCTTGCAGTTCGGACACAACGGCTGCTGGCGGAGCTTGGCCTGAAGCCCCGGCGCGAGCGAGGGCAGAACTTCCTCATCGACCCCACAGTGGCGGAGAGCGTGGCGGCGGTCGTCTGCGGTGAGGCGCGGCCGCAAGTCCTCGAGATCGGCGCCGGGCTGGGCGCGCTGACGGGAGCCTTGGCCGCGCGGGCGAGCGCGGTGGTGGCCTTGGAGCTCCAACCGCAGTTCGTCGGGGCCCTCTCGCAACTGCTGGCCGGTACGCCTTGTGTGCGGGTGATCGCGGGCGATGCGCTGAAGGCGGACTGGGGCGCCTTGGTGGGCGGCTCGCCGGCCGAGTGGCACTTCGCGGGCAACCTCCCGTACTACGCGGCGTCGGCGATCATCGTGAGGGCGCTCGAGGCGCAGCCCGGGTTCGCGAGACTGGTGGTGATGGTGCAGAAGGAAGTGGGGGACCGGCTGACGGCGCGCCCGGGGGACGAGCAGTACGGTAGTCTCAGCGTCTTCACGGCTTACCACGTGACCGAGGCGAGGGTCGAACTGCGCGTGCCCCGCGGAGCCTTCTACCCTCAGCCGAAGGTGGACTCGGTCGTCCTGTCACTCACGCCCCGGGGCGCGGCGCGGGGCGACGTGCTCGACGAGGCGCTGCTCTTCGCCACGATCCGCGCCGGATTCGGACAGCGACGCAAGCAGTTCGCGAACAC
>VGFB01000212.1 GCA_016869015.1 Armatimonadota bacterium | reverse complement strand
GTCGCCATCCCGAAAAGGAGACGCCACCTTGAGCCAGACTGTGGGAGTGGTCGCACCCAACACCGCGCCCGACCCCGTGCCCATCGCGGAGACCTCGACCACCGAGGCGACGGTCGCGAGCATCCAGTCGGTCGGCATCGACGAGCTGAGTGCCATGGCGGTTGAGACCGGGGCGTCGGACCTGCACATCACGACGAACCTGCCGCCCACGGTCCGCATCGACGGCTCGCTGCACACGCTGCCGTTCGAGCGCCTCACGCCCATGGACACGCAGCGGATCATGTACGACATCCTCACGGACCGACAGGTCGAGAAGTTCGAGCGCGAGCACGAGCTGGACTTCTCGTACGGGATCCGCGGTCTGGGCCGTTTCCGCGTCAACGTCTACATGCAGCGCGGTTCCGTCGCCGCCGCTCTGCGCGCCATCCCGACGTCGGTGCCCAGCCTCGAGGAGCTGCACCTCCCGGAGGTCATCCTCGACATCACCTCCCGTCACAACGGACTCGTGCTCGTGACGGGGCAGACGGGCTCCGGCAAGTCCACGACCCTGGCCTGCATGATCGGTCACATCAACCGCACCCGCTCCTGTCACATCCTCACCGTCGAGGACCCGATCGAGTACCTCCACTCCCACGCGCTGTCGATGGTCAACCAGCGGGAGATCGGTGAGGACTCCCTCAGCTTCTCCGGCGCTCTCCGCAGCGCGTTGCGCGAGGACCCCGATGTCGTCCTCGTCGGCGAGATGCGGGACCTGGAGACGGTGGAAGCGGCTCTGAGCGTCGCGGAGACGGGCCACCTGGTCTTCGGCACGCTGCACACGCGGAGTGCGCCCCAGACGATCGACCGCATCATCGACGTCTTCCCGCCCCATCAGCAGGAGCAGGTGCGGGTCATGCTCTCCAACTGCATCGAGGCCGTCATCACTCAGCAACTGATCCCCAAGGCGGCCGGCGGCGGGCGGGTGCCGGCGGTGGAGATCATGATCGCCACCTCCGCCATCCGCAACCTGATCCGCGAGGCGAAGACCCACCAGATGCCCACGGTGATCGAGACGGGCATGCACTACGGAATGCAGACCATGGACGGGTCGCTGGCCGACCTCGTGCGGCGGGGCATCATCACACACGACGAAGCCGCCGCCCGGGCCCTGGACCCGGAGAACTTCCAGCGCCTGCTGATGGCGCACTACGAGAACCCACGGCGCTACTAGTGCTCTGTCAGCCGTGGTTCTTGTGGTTGCCGTTTGCCGTCGCGGGTCGGCTCACCAGAGCCGACGTCGTCCGGCATCGACCTGAAGGCTCTGTCAGCTCTGGTGAGCCGACCCACGACGACCCAAGGCTCCACGGCTGACGGGGCACTAGACCCGCGCCCACTCCGCTCGACCGACAGGAGAGATCACCGTGCCCAACTACGCCTACGTTGCCACCGATCACGATGGAGCCTCCGCGCAGGGCACCATCGAGGCCCAGTCGCCGCAGGCCGCCCACCAGCTCCTCCGCGACCGCGGACTCGTGGTCTCCGAGCTCTCGGTCGCGGTGGCTCACGCGGGGGGAATCCGAGGGCGCGTGAAGCTGCGTGAGGTCATGGTCTTCAGCCGGCAGCTCGCGGCGATGGTCAATGCCGGCATGAACCTCATGAAGTGCCTCGACATCCTCGAAGGCCAGACAAAGGACCCGCGGTTCGCCAAGATCATCGGGCACGTCAGGAACGACGTCCAGGCGGGCCAGACCTTCAGCAAGGCTCTCTCGAAGCACCCGGGCGCCTTCAACGCGCTATACGTCAACATGGTGCGAGCGGCGGAGGAAGGCGGCGTGCTGGATGAGATCCTCAACCGTCTGGCCGGCTACCTGGAGCGGGACGAGGAGACGCGGACCAAGGTGAAGTCCGCCATGGTCTACCCCTCCATCGTCATGGGCTTCTCGCTGCTCATGACGGCGATCCTGGTGTTCTTCATCCTCCCGAAGTTCGGCTCGATCTTCAACGAGCTGGACGTCGACCTGCCGATCACGACCCGGTTGCTGCTGGACGCCAGCGGCAACGCGGTGCGCTACTTCTACGTGCCGCTGGTGCTGGTGGTCGGCATCGTGCTGAGCTACAAGGCCTACGCCCGCACGCCGGCCGGCCGGCTGAACATCGACAGCCTGAAGCTCAAGATCCCCATGTTCGGCGATCTGTTGCGCAAGCTCTCCATCGCCCGGTTCGCCCGCACGATGGCGACTCTGATGAAGAGCGGGATCAAGACCCCTCACGGCCTGGAGATCGTCGCCTCCACGGCGGGCAACGCGGTCATCGAGCAGACGGTCCTGACCGCCCGCGACTACGTAATGCGCGGCGAGCGGCTCTCGGCGCCGCTGGGCCTGGGCGGGGTCTTCCCCGACATGGTGGTGCAGATGGTGGCCGTCGGCGAGGAGACCGGACGGGTCGACGACATGCTCTTCAAGATCGCCGACTTCTACGAGAGCGAGGTGGAGGCCGCCATCAAGGCCTTGACCTCCATCATCGAGCCGATCCTGATCGTCGTCCTCGGCGTGCTGGTCGGCTTCGTGGCAGTGTCGGTCATCTCCCCGATCTACGATCTGGTCGGCCAGGCCAGCCAGGGCAAGTTCTAACCGGGGCGTTACATTTCGGTGTGGTATAAGACACGTGGACGCCGGACCGGCTCGGCCGGTCCGGCGTCGGGACCGAAGGAGGTCTGCAGCATTCGTTGCCTCTCTGCCGGTCGACAGGGCCGTTCCCCCGCCGAAGGCACGCGGCCGGGGGAGCGCCCCGATCACCAGGCGAGTGTAGGGGCCGTCGTTCCTGGGGCGCTCGCCGGACCTGGGGGAAGGTCATACCATGGCTACTGTCGAAGCAGTGGGCGATCGTGTGCACATTCGGTCGGTCGTCCGGGATCGCCTATCCGCCCGGCGCGTGGGGACCTGTGTGAGCCCGAGACGCGCTTCATCCTCCTCAACCACTGCGGCGCCTACGGTCGAGGCGCTGTTTGCCCGTTTCGTGCAGACGGCGGATGAGGAGATCCGTGAGCAGCTGATCCGCGCGCACATCAAGCTCGCCGAGAAGGTCGCGCGCAACTTCCGCGCTTCCGGAGAGCCCTACGAGGACATCGCCCAGGAAGCCCAGATCGGGCTCGTCAAGGCTGTCGACTCCTTCGACCCCTCCATCGGCGTCAAGTTCAGCACCTACGCCACCCACAAGATCACCGGCCAGATCCGCCACTACCTCCGCGACAAGACCTCCGTCATCCGCCAGCCGGGCTGGCTGCACGAACGCAGCCGGAAGGTGGCTCGCTGCGCCGAAGCGCTGCGCCAGAAGCTGAACCGGGAGCCGACGGAAGTCGAGCTCGCGACCGAGGCCGGCCTCTCCGAGGCCGAGCTGCGCGAGGTCCACCGCACGCGAGGCATCTTCCGCGTCTCCTCGCTGGACGCCCCCGAGCGCTCCGATGAGGAATCGGGCGAGGTGCCGCTGGACCGCAAGAAGATCCAGTCGCTCCGCGCCGGTCCCGGTCGAGGAGAAGGTCGTCCTCCGCGACGCGCTGCAGCGGCTCAAGCGCCTGGAGCGCACCGTCGTCTACGCGCTCTACTACAAGGGACTCAGCCAGACCGAGGTCGCGGAGCAGCTCAACATCTCCTGCAACTACGTTTCCCACATCCTGCGTGGAGCCCTCACGCGCCTCCGGCAGATCCTCGCCTCGGAGGAAGTGAAGGAGACGCACCTGCGGGCCAAGACCGCGGGCCAGGCCGGCGCGGTGAAGCCCACGACCGAGCGGCTCGATCCGCTCACGCGGCTGTTCACCTCCCGCGTGCTGCGGGAGCGGCTCGAGGAGGAGATCCTCCGCGCCTCCCGGAACGGCTACGAGATCGGCCTCGTCGCCCTGGACATCGACGATCTGGGGGCGATCAACGATACCCACGGCTTCGCACAGGGCGACCGCCTCCTGGCCGAGGTGGGCGGTCTGCTGAACCGGACCTTCCGCAAGGTCGACCTCGCGACGCGCTACGGCGGGGGCACCTTCCTGGTCATGCTTCCGCACACCGGGGAGAAGGGCAAGCGCGGCGCCGCGCAGCGCATCCTGCGGGACATCTCGGCACTCGAAATCCGCACGCGGACGGGCAAGATCGCGCCCACCGCCAGCGCCGGGGTCGCCGTCTACCCGCTCGACGGCGACTCGAAGGACGAGCTCATCGACGCCGCCCTGGCCGGTCTCGCCCAGGCCAAGACGCTGGGGGGCAACCGGGCCTACGCCGCCCGCGACAAGTAGCGCGGACCCGGTCGGAGCCGCATGGCAATCCGTCGTTGGTGGCGCAAACTCCTCGGACGCCTCCGCGCGCTCGCCGCGCCGGGGGCGTTCGTGTGCGATTCGTGCCGGTACGACCATCCGCGCTCCTGCCGGAACCCGGAGCGCCCCAACGCTACCCAGTGCGATGACTACCGCAAGCGCTGAACCATCGTCGCCCCGGCTGACGATCGCCCCGAGCCTGCTGTCGGGCGACTTCGGCTGCTTCGCCGAGACCGCCCGCAACCTCGCAGCCGCGGGAGCGGACTGGCTGCACTTCGACGTGATGGACGGCCGTTTCGTGCCCAACCTCACCTTCGGGGCGCAGGTCGTCCGCGCCCTGCGCGACGACACGGACCGCTACTACGACTGCCACCTCATGGTCGAGCGGCCCGACTTCTACCTCCGCGACTTCGCCGAAGCCGGCGCCAACAACCTCACCATCCACTACGAAGCAACCCGCGCCGCCCATCGGGTGCTGCGCCGCGTCCGGGAACTCGGCATGGACGCCGGCCTCGCCCTCTGTCCGGCCACGCCGGTCGCCGTGATCGAGGAGTTGCTGCCCGAGCTCGACCTGGTGCTCATCATGAGCGTCGACCCGGGCTTCGGCGGGCAGGCCTTCATCCCCCGCTCCCTCGACCGCCTGCAGCAGGCGCGGGAACTCATCGACGCGTCCGGACTCGCCATTCGGCTGGAGGTCGACGGGGGGATCAACGACGAGACGGTCCATGACGTGGTGGCCGCCGGCGCCAACGTCCTGGTGGCCGGCTCCGCCGTCTTCCACCACCCCGACGGCCTCGCCGCCGGAGTCGCTTCCCTGCGCGTCAACCCCTGACCCCGACCGCCGGCGGCCGACGCCCGGCTCCCCTCACCACTGCACCGCCCCCAGCGCGCGGATCGTGTGGTCGTCCCACGTGTACTCCAGCCGGAGGAGGCCGTAGTCGGCAGAGACGCGCAGCGGCCGCGGGGCTCGCGTGAGGGCGGAGGAGCCGTCGAAGAGGCCGCTAACCACTCCGGGCGCATGCCAGAGGCCCAGCAACTCGGCCATCTCCCGGTCGTAGCTGGTGCGCAGCTCGACGTTGTCCGAGCCGATCCGCCGCGCGACGTGCTCTTCCAGCGAGTCCCGAGCCTGGAAGTAGCGGACCATCGTCTTCTGGTAGACAGCCAGGGGACGGAAAAGCAGCGCAGCCATCAGCGGCATCTGCACCCCCGTCGCTCCGTAGGTCATTCGCTCCCGGAAAGCCTGTCGGACCCCTTCCGGGCTCCGGTCCTGTGTCTCCACCACGGTGTAGGGGACGCCCACAGAGCCCGCGGCCTGCGAGCCGCTGCCGGCCAGGAGGGGCTTGCCCACAGCGTCCGGCTCGTCCATCAGTTCCAGCGTCCGGAAGAGGCTCGCGCTGTGAGACCGCAGGAGGTAGCCGTCGACGTCCAGCGCGCGCGCGAGTTTCGGCCCGCTGCCGGTCCCGGGGTCGGCGAGGATCGCCACGCCGCCCTGCCGGTGGATGGCGTCCACAGTCGCCTTGATGGTCATCCCGCGCCGGATGCGGTCGGTGAGGAAGAGGCCGATCACCGGACCGCTCAACGTGCTGATCTCCTCACCCGGGAGGACCTCGAAGCCCGCCGGAAGTCGTCCCTGCGCCTTGAGCGCCTGCGCCGCGCGCTGAACCGCGCGCAGCCCGTCCAGATGATCGAGATCGGTGATGGCGATCCCGGCCAGGCCCCGCTCGGCCGCGGTCAGCAGCAGCGTTTCGGCATCGGCCACCGAGTTGTAGCTGGCGACGGAGAAGGCGCGGACATCATAGCCCGGGCCGAACTCGGCAGGCGGCGGCAAGCCCGAGAACTCGCCGGGCAGTCGTTTCACAGCGGGGGGGACGGCCGCGTTGACCAGCAGACACGCAAACCCCGTGCTCTCCTCGGCCAGCAGCGTGGCCGCGGCGCCGGTCAGAGCGCCCTCGGATCGGCGGTGCTGCCAGTAGTAGGCCGCCGCCAGCAGCGCCTTCTTGGCGAGCGCGCTGTCCCTCGTCTCCATGCGCCGCACTTCCCTGAAGGCGACCTGGAACGGGTTCTTGCCCGCCTCCCCTTGTTCCAGAAGCGGGGAGGTGAGGAGGCTGGCCGAGCACATCTGCCCGACGGTCAGCTCCGGGTAGAGCTCGGGCCGGTAGTCGGGGCAGTACAGCGTATCGACGGCGCCTTGTTCCGCGGGGCTGGGGAAAGGCCCGAGCGCCTCCGCCGCCTCCAGCAGCAACCGGTCGCGGTGGGGGGGAGGCGGCTTCGGGGCCGGGGGCGGCTCCCCGGGCAGGAGCAAACGCGGTTGGAGCGCGTCCCAGTTCGACGGCCCGCGCCGCTCGGGGACCCTTGCGGCGGGGAGGGAATAGGGCCTCGCCGGCTCGCGCGGAGCCACAGTGAAGCGGATCGGGGGCGGCGCGGGCCACGCGGGTGGAGCCCCGTCCGCCGAGCACGCGCCGGCAAGGAGGGTCGTCACAAGCACGATGGCTGGGTGATGATTCGGCAAAGGCAT
>VGFB01000211.1 GCA_016869015.1 Armatimonadota bacterium | reverse complement strand
ATCGCCTCGCAGCCCCAGTCGCCGCGACCGACGCGCCCGGTCCGCCGGAGCCCGAAGTCCCGGGTCCCGCGCGAACCCGAGCCGCCCTCGGCGCCCGAGATGAGCCGGGGTCGGGGCGCGGGCCTGGTCGCCTGGGCGCTGGTGCGGAGCCTCCTGGCCCTCGTCCTGGCGCTCTGTCTCATCGCCGCGGCTGTGGCGGGGGGCCTGGCGCTCGCGTTCCGCAAGACCCCTGCCCTGGTAACGGTACCGAACCTCCAGGGCGGCTCCATCGCCGAGGCCACCACCTTGGCGGACGCCCGAGGCTTGCGCGTCACCATCGGCCGCCACGCGCACAGCGAGGACGTGCCCGCGGGTCGCGTCATCGATCACCTGCCCTACCCCGGGAAGGTCGTCCGGGAGGGGCGCGTAGTGGAGTTGGTCGTGTCGCTGGGCCCCCCGCGGGCGAAGGTCCCGAACCTGGTGGGCAAGTCCCGCGGCGCGGCGCGCAGCCTCCTGGAATCGGCGAGGCTGCGGCTGGGCACGGTGGGTCGGCGCCCCGGCTCCCCCAAGCCCGCCGACGAGGTCCTGGCCCAGAACCCCCCGGCGGGCAAGGAAGTCCCGATCGATGCTGAGGTGAACGTCATCGTGTCGGGGAACCGGCGGACGGCCACGGGCCCCGTCGGCCGCGGGCCTCGAGCGGCCGACGTGTCCTTCGTGGTGCCGGAGGGCCCGGTCGTGCAGCGCGTGAAGGTCGAGGTGCACTACCCGAATGGGCGCTACACCGTCGCGTACGAGCGCGTGCATCGCCCGGGCGAGCGAGGGGCGGCCCACGTCGTTGCTTCCGGGGAAGCGACCGTCCAGGTACTGATCGACGGAGAACTGGTGGAGGAGCGCGATCTCGAACCGTCGCCCTGACAACCCTTGAACCCCTCCGACCACGCGGGCCTCATCGCCCGGGCGCAGGCTTCGGACCGCGAGGCCTTCGACCGCCTGGTGGACGAGACCCATAGCATGGCCTACGCCACTGCGTACCGCCTCATCGGCGACGCGGACGCGGCCTGCGATGCCACGCAGGAGGCCTATGTCCGCGCCTACTCCTCGCTGCACACCTTTCGCGGCAACTCCAGCTTCAGCACGTGGCTGTACCGCATTGTGGTGAACGTGTCGCTCGATGTGCTGCGGCGTCGGACGCGAGCGCCCGAGCGTCTCATGCTGGTCGACGAGGAGCATGGCGAACACGCGGTGGAGGTGGCCGATCCCTCGGCCGACCCGCAGGCCGACGTCGAGCGGCGCGAGCGACAGGCCGCCGTGCTGCGGGCGTTGCAGCGCGTCTCCGACGATCATCGCGCGGTGCTGGTGCTCTTCGATCTGAACGGCCTGGCCTACGAGGAGATCGCGGCGATCCTGGGGGTGCCGTTGGGCACGGTGAAGTCGCGTCTTAACCGAGCCAGGTTGGCCCTGCGAGACGCGCTGGGCGTGGACGCGGAACTTTTCGGCGTTCCGTGAGGTCCTACGCTCGGCGAGGGAAGCTGCGACGAGTCAAAGGGAGCGCCGTCGATGGACTGCAATGCCGTGCTCGATAGGCTGACGCTGGTTGCGGAGGGGGACCTGCCGGCCGAGGAGATGCTGATCGCGCGGGCGCACCTGGCCGACTGCGGGTCGTGCGGCGCGGCCTACCGCGAGCTCCTCCGGCTGTCAAGCGAGCTGCGCGAACTGCCGCCGCCCCCCCCGCCGCCCGACCTGCGCGCTCGGATTGCGTTGGCGCTCAACGCCTCCGAAGCGGCGCGCCGGCGCGACGCGGCGCGCTCGCCCTGGGAGGTCTTCGGGCCCTACCTGGCGGCCGCGGCGGTCGTCGCCATCGCCTTCGGGCTGACGACGCTGCTGTCCAGGCCCCGCGACGGCGGTCGCGTCGCTCGGGCCCCCGCCACGATGGCTCGGCCACCCGAGCCCGTGAAGGGCGCCGCTCAGCTCCCGGCGGCCGAGGGCGCCGTCCCTCCGTCGGCGGACGCGACGACCCCACCCGGCCCGACGCCCGACGATCGGTCCAGGCTTGCCGTCGAGGCGGCAAACCGCCGCATCCGTGAGTTCCAGGAGCGGGAGGCGATGAAGAGCCGGGACGGGGAGGCCCTGTGGCCCTCGGACCTCGAGCCCGGCCGCGAGGGCTCGGCTCCGAACGGCTCAGGCGCCCCTCCGGGCACGCGGCCGGGCACGTTCGCGACACCTCCCCTGGGCGGCGAGCCGTCCGTTCAGCCGCCCAAGGCGCCTACGCAGATCGATGTGAACTTCCGCCCCCCGGATCAGCCGCTGGTGGGGGTGGGCGTCTACGGCGTCGTCGAAGTCGCGGCGCGCGACAGCCTGCCCAGGGTTGTCGTGACGGCCGGGGGCGACGAGGGGCTGGCCATCAACAAGCCGGAGGGGATGCTGTACGTCGGGCCCCTGAAGGCCGGGGAGACGCTTCGCATCCCGGTCCCCATGACGGCCTCCAAGGCCGGGCTACACGAGATCGGGATCAGGGTCGAGTCCGACGCGCCGGGCGGGACAACCGACCTGAAGGCCTTCGTGCCCAACTTCCGCACCAGCGATGCCCCGAAGCCCGTGGCGCCTGCCGGGCCGGCCGACCGGCCCGTGAATCTGGTCTTCAAGAACGCGTCCGTCCGTCAGGCCCTCCTCGACATCGCGAAACAGGCGGGTCTGCGCCTGGAGATGGCTGAGGGGCTGGGCGCCGAGAGGACCAGTCAGGACGTGCGGGGTGTGCCGGCCCGGGCGGCCCTACGCGCCGTTGCGGAGACCGGCGGCTACCAGGTGGATGAGGTGGGTGAGGTGTTCCGGGTCACCCGCACCGCGCGGCCGAACCCTTAGCTTCCCGCCCTGGGAGCGAGGCGCCGAACCGAGGCCGATCCCGCGTCAGTGGGGTCGGCCTCGTCGTCAGCGCCCGCGGTAAACCGGGGCGGCCGGCCGATAGTCTACTTCCGTGACGCCACGAACCTGACCGTTGTCGCGGGGGTGAACCTGGAATGAGACGCCTGGCTCGTTGCCTGTGGGTTGTCGCAACCATCCTGGCCTTGTCGACCGCGGGCGCGCTTGCGCAGCGCCCGATCATCGTGCCGGTCCCGCCGCCCGACGGGCGCGGCGAGCCGCTGGAGATCCAGTCCTGCAAGGTCAACATCGAGGTGGGCAAGCAGGTGGCGGATGTGGGGGTCGACCTGGTGTTCCACAACCAGCACGGGCACCGGATTGAGGGCACCTTCCTCTTCCCGCTGCCCGAATCGACCGCCATCCATGATTTCGTGATGTACGCCGACGGGAAGCGGCTCGACGGCGAGATCCTGAAGAAGGAGCAGGCCCGGGAGATCTACGACAGGATTGTCAGTCGGCAGCGCGACCCCGCCCTGCTGGAGTACGTGGGCTGCGACCTCTTCCAGGCCAGCATCTTCCCGATTCCGCCCAACGGCGACACGCGCATCCAGCTTGAGTACGAGCAGCTGCTCGAGCGCGACGCGGGCCTGACCGAGGTCGTCTATCCGCTGCACACGGCGCGCCCCGATGCGCGACCCATCGGCGAACTGGTCCTGGACATCCATCTCCGGTCCGACCTTCCGCTGAAGTCGATCTACTCGCCCACCCATGAGGTCGATGTGGTGCGCAAGTCCGATCAGGAGGCCCGCATCGGCTTCGAAGGGAAGGCCGTGTCCGCGGATCGCGACTTCGTGCTCTACTACGCCGCCGCCGAGGGCGAGTTCGGGGCCAATCTGATCGCGCACCGCGAGCGAAGCGAGGACGGCTTCTTCCTCGTGCTGCTGGCGCCGAAGACGGGCTTCGGGGACGAGGAGCTCCCGTCCAAGGACGTCGTCTTCGTCTTCGATACCTCCGGGAGCATGGCCGGCGACAAGATCGATCAGGCGCGCCGCGCGCTCGTGTTCTGCCTGGACAACCTCGCCGAGGGCGACCGCTTCAACGTGATCACCTTCGCCACCAGCCTGCGCGAGTTCGAGGAGGAGCTGGTGGAGGCCGACGACGACACGGTTGAGGAAGCGATCGACTTCGTCGAGAAGATGAAGGCCGTCGGCGGCACGAACATCGAGGAGGCGTTGCAGCGGGCGTTGGAGCTCCTGCACGGCTCCGATCGTCCGTCGATGGTGCTGTTCCTCACCGATGGTTACCCGACCGTCGGCGAGACCGACACCGACAAGCTGGTGGAGCTCGTCGGCGATGAGAACGACGGGGACCACCGCCTGTTCACCTTCGGAGTAGGGGATGAGATCAACGCTCAGCTCCTGGACCGCGTGACACGAGACAACGGCGGGGCCGCCGAGTATGTGCGGCCGAAGGAGGACATCGAGCTCAAGGTCTCCAGCTTCTACGCCAAGGTGAGCCGGCCCGTCCTCACGGACATCGAGATGCGACTCGACGGCGTGAGGACCTACGACGTGTACCCGGCGAAGTTGGGGGACCTCTTCTACGGCACGGAGTTGCGCGTTCTCGGCCGGTACGAGGGCGAGGGTGACGCAAGGCTGGTCCTCACCGGCGAGACGGGCAAGGGGGACGAGCGTTTCACGTACGATGTGTACCTCCCGCGCCGCGAGGAGAGCCACGGCTTCATCCCGCGGCTGTGGGCAATCCGCAAGGTGGGGTACCTGCTTGACGAAATCCGGCTGAAGGGCGAGAATAGGGAGCTGAAGGACGAGATCGTCGAGCTGGCGCTCACGTACGGGATCGTCACGCCGTACACGTCCTTCCTGGTGAACGAGGACCAGCCGGTCGTTGCCGGTCTGCCGGTCGAGACGCGCCGGGCCTTCGTCGAGGCGCAACGGGCGCACGACGCCTTCGGAGCCCACTTCGACGGCGCGTACGGGGGCCTGGCAGGGTCCGCTTACTCCGGCCTCGATGCCCGGGGCGGCGGGGCGGCGGGGATGCCCGGGGGACCGGGAATGCCTGGGATGGGGGGCGGCATGGGGATGCCCGGCGCGGGGGCGGCACCCGCAGCCCCGGAGCCGGGGCTGATGCTGGGCGCCGAGTATCTGCACGAGGCGAGCGGCGCGAAGGCCGTGGTCGGTCGCCAGGGCATTCGCGGGATGCAGGTCAACGACGCCGAGCTGCGGCTGAACCAGAGCAACGTCCAGAACATCGGTCGAGCCACCTTCTACTACGACCCGCAGACCGGCGCCTGGACCGACTCCCGCTACGACTCGCAGGTTGCGACGCTCGATATCCAGCGGGACAGCGAGGCCTTCGTGCAGCTCATTACCGCCCGCCCTGATCTGGCCCGCTACCTGGCCCAAGGGCCGCGGGTGACGCTCCGCCTGGCGGCCATCAACCTCCGCGTCGGCGACACGGGGCTGACTCGCCTCTCCGCCGAGCAACTCCAGGGGCTACAACCATGAGGGCCAACCTCCACCGGAGCTCGCACTCGGTGGCACTCAGGCAACCGCGCCGGCGCAGGTCTCGACCTGCGTCGGTCGCTCTTCTGGCGTTGGTGGTTGCAGTCGCCGCCACGGCCTCGGCCCACGCCGCGAGGGTGGCGGTGTTGGACATCCGCGCGACTGTCGGCGGCGCCCCCCCGGACCTCGGAGTGACCGCCGGACGTCTGGTGGCGGCGGCCTTCGCCGCCACGGGGAAATACGAGGTCGTAGACTATGACCTCGTGCGGGCCGAGTTGGCCAAGCGCGACCTGCGCCCGCCCTTCGGCGTCGGGCACCTGCAGCTCCTGGCGGACGTGCTCGACGCCGACCTGGTCGTTCACGGCGCCGTCCGCAGCCTCACCTTCGACACGCAACGGGGCTCGGCGGCGGTGGTGCTCTCGCTCGAGGTCGTGGATGGGCCGACAGGCAACCTGAGGAAGCGCGCCGAGACGACGGGGAGCGAGGCGGCAACCGGAGAGGGGATGGACCAGGGGGCGGTCACGGCGGCCGCGCTCGCCGCGGCCGTCCTGAAGGCGGTCGAGACGGTCACTGGACTGCCGGCCCAGGTCGAGCCGCCGAAGGTCACGGTTCCCCGACCCGAGGAACTGCCCGGCGCCGGCGCGTCGCGCCCCGAGGCCTCGGCGCCCGCGCCCGGCCCACAGCCGGCTCTCCTGCCTCCGATGGAGGCGGGGGAGAGCGCTCCTCGAACGACGACGCCCGCGGCGGACCTTCGTCCCGGAGCTCCTCCCAGGCCGCAGAGCAGCATCTCGGTGATCGTGACGCCCCGCCCCCAGACCGGCGGGCGAGCCGGGGAGGCCTCGCCGCCCGCCGGCGGTCGCCCGGCCGTGACGCCTCCACCGCCCGGCAAGGTGACCGTCCTTCCCGAACCGCCGGAAGCGGAGGTCCTCGTCGAGGAGGGCGCCGATGAGACGCTCGCACCCCTCCTCACCGCGAAGATCCTGGCCAAGACCGCTGGTGACCGGGTGCTGATCACCCTGGGAAGGGGGTCCGCCGTCACGCCCAAGATGGAACTGGAGGTCTTCCGCGTGACCGTGTCGCGGGATGAGACGACCACCCGGCGCCGGTTGGGGCGGATTCGCGTCACGAAGATCAACCCCACCGATGCCGAGGCGCGGATCCTCGAAGGCGGCCCGCTGATGGCAACGGGGGACTACGCGTACTACTACGGGCCGTGAGGGAACGGCTGTCGGGACAGGAATCCCGGTTTGCGGACGGCGGACGGCCGCGGACTGGAAGCCCGCGCCACGCCGGCAGACGGCGTCGGAGCAGCGCTCCGACCTACGACGACAGACGGCGGACGGCCGACGACCGCGGACTGGAAGCCCGCGCTACGACGGCAACGGTGTCGGAGCAGCGCTCCGACCTACGACGACAGACGGCGGACGGCCGACGACCGCGGACTGGAAGCCC
>VGFB01000210.1 GCA_016869015.1 Armatimonadota bacterium | reverse complement strand
TGCAGCTCCTGCCGCCCTCCTTCGAGCGCACCGACAGCCCGCCGGAGCTGGCCCTGGCGCACATGGACTGGATCGGCGTGGATCGCGCCTTCCTGGTGCAGGGGCCGATGTACGGGTTCCACAACAAGTACGTGGCCGGGGCGGTGAACCGCTACCCCGACCGTTTCCTGGGCTTCGCCATCGTCGACCCCTCTCAGGGGGCCCAGGCCGCCGCGGAGCTGACCGACGGCTGGGAGCGTGGGTTGCGGGGGCTGAAGATCGAGTGGCCCGCGACGCGTCGGATGGCGCCATCGGCGGACCTCAACGGCGAGCCGGAGTGGATCGTGTGGCGCAAGGCGGGGGACTTGGGGATGATCCTCTATCTGCACACCCTCCCCGGCCCGGAGCAGGCGGAGGGCGTGAAGCGGATCGTCGGCGAGCTGGGACTGACCGTGGTGATCGCGCACCTGGGCAATGCGCCACATGAGGGTTGGGAGGCACAGGTGCGCCTCGCCGAAGGTGAACGGATCTACGTCAGTTGCTCGGCCGTCCCGTTCGGCACGAAGGAGGACTTCCCGGCGCCGAAAGCCCGCGATCTACTGAAGCAGGCCGTCGAGATGGTCGGCGCCGACCGGATCCTCTGGGGCTCCGACTACCCCGGCACCCTGACCCGTTTCACCTACCCGCAGACCCTGGACTGGGTCCGCGGGTATTGCACGTTCCTCGAGCCCGACCAGATGAACGCCATCCTCGGCGGCACCGCCGAGAAGCTCTCCGCGGGTCGCTGGCGGTAGGAGGCAGCCCGTGTTGACGGCCGGCTTCGCCCACGTCGACATCACCCCGCCCATCGGCTGCACGATGGCGGGCTACGCGGCACGCACCCACCCGGCGACCGGCGTCGCCGATCCCCTCTTTGGCCGGACGATGGTCCTGGAGCGCGCCGGCGAGCGCCTCGCGGTCGTGGGCACGGACCTTATCGGCATCGACGCGGAGCTGGCCCAAGCGGTCCGCGAGCAGGCGAACCGCGAATGCGGAATCCCCGCCGAGGCCGTCCTGGTTGGCGGCTCCCATACCCACTGGGGGCCGGCCGTTCGCCCCGTGGGCTACCTGCCCGACCAGGACACCGCGGTGCGGCCCGAGTACGCCGACGACCTGGCGGTGAAGCTCGCCATGTCGATCGTCCTGGCCGACCGCCGGCGAGAGCCTGCGCGCATCGGCGTCGGGTGCGGCTGGAACCCGCTGATCAGCTTCAACCGCCGGCCGGTGAACGACGCGGGGCAGTGCGAGACCACCTTCACCGCACCGGAGCCTGTCGCGGCCTGGGCCGCGGCGGCGGGAGCGGCGCAGGCGGCTGAGCGGCTAGGTCTGCACCAGGGCGCCGCGGGTGGATGGCTGCCCTTCCGGCCGCCGCCCGATCCCGAGGGGCGCGCCTGGGGTCCGACCGACCCGCAGGTCCCCCTTGTCCGGGTCGAGGGGGCGCGCGGCACGCTGGGCGGAGTCGTCTCCTTCGCCTGTCACCCCGTCTGCGGCGCGGGTGAGGAGACGTTCTACGATCTGTCCGCCGACTACCCCGGCGGCATGCAGTCGCTGTTGACCGCGACCCTCGGCTGCCCGGTGGTCTTCGCGCTCGGCTGCGCGGGCGATCAGGTCCCCCTGGTGCGCGGCGCGGGCTCCAGGGAGCGGATCGGCCGGTCCCTGGCGGCGGAGGTCCTGCGGGTGTGGGAGAGCCTGCCGTTGGAGGACGACGTGCCGCTCGCTGCGCGCCGGGTGACCTTCGACCTGCCGATCAAGGACTTCGCCGCGATGCCGCGACCCGAGGGCGATGACAGCCAGTCGCGCTACATCCGCCACCTCATCGAGAAGCACCGCGGCCAGTCGAGCGTCCCCGCCGAGGTGCAGGCCATTCGCCTCGGCGACCTGGCGCTGATCAGCCTGCCGGGCGAGGCCTTCGTCGAGATCGGCCTGGATCTGAAGCGCCGCTCGCCCCTCCCGCTTACGATGCCGGTGACGCTCGCTAACGGGACTCTCGGCTACATCGGTACGCCGGAGGCCTACGCTCAGGGCGGATACGAGGTCACCTGGAACGTCGCGGCACCCGCGGCGGCCGAAGCCCTGATCGAGGCCGCGCTCACCGCCCTCGGGCAACTCGTCTAGCCCGCATCACTCACGGCCTCGGGTGTGCGTTCGCTCAGCAAGGCCCTGTCGAGCCGTGCGGAGTCCGGAACTCGCCCGAGGACGCCGCCGGACCTGGAACACACTGTGACCGCTCGCTCTCCACGCCCGAAGGGCGGCTATGCGCCGGGGAGGGGCGCTCGTCGTTTGAGCGCGCCTCCCCGGCGCAGATTCGGGGTCTGGGGCCCGGGGCCCCAGCGGGGCTTGGGGCAGAGCCCCAAGAGCTCATGAGTAACCCGGGCCGGGGCAGCCCAAGTCGGACGACGGCGTCCGCGCTCCGACGGGGGCGGCCCGTAACAAAGCCCTTCTGCCAAGTGGCAGAAGGGCTGGATCATGCGAACTGGTGGACCGGAGGGGATTCGAACCCCTGACCCCCACGCTGCCAGCGTGGTGCTCTCCCAACTGAGCTACCGGCCCAGTCTCAAACACTAAGCCCGGCGCACACCCGCCGCCGGGGTCCCGAAACGATGGCGCTGGTGGACCGGAGCAGATTCGAACTGCCGACCTCCTCCGTGCGAGGGAGGCGCTCTCCCAGCTGAGCTACCGGCCCACGAGAACAAAGCTCGCCACCGCTGGGACGCTGGCGAGCCGAGGGTATTATACCGGATCGCGCGCGGATGTCAAACGGATTCCGGAGCTGCGGAGCGGCGGAGGGCGGCCGGTACTACACGAGGTGAGGGGGGGTCTGGTCCTCGATGGAGGCGAGGCCCGAGACGAACGTGTGAAGGTAGACGGAGCGGATGACCAGGACGCGCGGGCGGTAGAGCTCCCGGTACCGGCGGGCGATGTCGTAGACCTTCGGCACCGGCGTCGACCCGCCGATGTCCTGGAAGATGAGATCGGCGCGTGGCGCGTGGGCGCGAAGGAGGCCCGGGGCCTCGACGTCCGCCACGATGAGCCGGACGTTGTGCAGGTCCTGCACTGCGCCCTGGGCACGGTGGGCCATCGAGGCCGACTTCTCCACCGCGTAGACGAACGCGCAGCCTCGACTCAGCACCCGCGTCGCCTGTCCGTGGGCCGCCCCGAGCTCCAGCGCGACCTCACCGGGCCGCGGCAACGACCGACACAGCGCGCGGAAGGCCCTGGACCGCGCCACCAGATGGGTCGCGCACTCGCGCCCCTCGGCCGGCCACCGGTCGGCCACCAGCATCCCCAGCGCGGCCGTCCGCTCATCGGCGGGCAGCCGCTGCGCCACGCGCGCCAGCCCGGCCTCGGCCGCCTCCCGATCGCCGTCCAGCAGCGCGAGGTGGGTCTGGGCCACTAGCGCCCCGGCCTCGTCGCCGCCCTCCTCCGCGAGCCCCAGCACCCGGCGGAAGAGAGCGTGCGCCTCGGCTTGCCGCCGGCGACGCGCGGACATCGCGCGGGCGAAGAGCGCATCGGCCTCGGAGGAGATCGCCTCAAGATGCCGCATGGCGACGGCTATTGCGCCTCGCCTCGGGCGATACCTTCGTTGGCGCGAGCAGGCCGCGCGCTCGCCGCGGCGAAGGGGCGCGACAGGCGGGCGTCACCGATCACTCCCGCACCCAAACGCCCCTGGAGCACGGTCATGTTTCCTGCGCTGCTGGCCGCCTTCGCTGATCCGCCCCCCAGCTGCCGACCCATGATGTTCTGGGTCTGGAACGGTGAGATCACCCGCGAGCGCATCGACCGCGACCTCGCGGAGATCGCCGAGAAGGGCTGCGGCGGCGTCTTCATCCACCCGATGGGCGAGCGCTTCCGTCTCCGCGACTTCCTCCGGGGGCAGTCGCCCGACTACCTCTCGGACGACTACTTCGAGCTGGTGAAGTACGCCGTCGAGCGCGCGGAGCAGGAGGGGCTCTACGCGTGGCTCTACGATGAGGGCGGTTGGCCGAGTGGCACCGCGCAGGGCCACGTCACCGAGGGCCGTCCGGAGCTCCGCGGCAAGGTACTCACCGCGCACGTCGGTACGCCCCCCCTGGGCGCCGAGCCGGTCGCATCCGTGTTGCTGCGCGCCGGGGAGGCGCCCCGCGTCGCGGCCGACGAGGCCAACCTGGGCGAGGGCGTTGTGGTGCGCTTTGTCATGCAGCCGGGCGGGTACCCAGTGGACACGATGGACCCGGCGGCCGTCCGGCGTTTCATCGAGGTGACCCACGAGCGGTATCGGGAGTACCTGGGCGAGCACTTCGGGCGAACCGTGCCGGGCATGTTCACGGATGAGCCGCGCGTCGGGGGGCGAGTCGGCACGCGGGAGGTTACCTGGACGCCCACAATGCTCGAGGCCTTCCAGGCCGACCACGGCTACGACCTCCGCCCCTACCTCCCGCTACTCTTCGCGCCCGAGGCCGTCGGCGGGGAGGTTGCGGCGCACTACCCCCCGGGGGCCCAGGCGGCGGTGCGCTGCGCCTTCTTCGACACCTGGTCACGGCTGCATCGCGAGGCGTACTGGGACCAGCTCAACGCCTGGTGCGCGCAGTACGGGCTGCTGCATGTGGGCCATGTCGGCGGCGAGGACAATCTGCCCGATCACCTGGCGGGGGGCTTTGGCGAGTTCTTCCGCACCGCCGGCACGCTGCACGTGCCCGGCGTCGACGCCATCTGGCGACAGGTCTGGCCTGATCGGCCCAACCTGCACTTCCCGCTTCTCGCCGCCTCCGCAGCCCACCAGCGCGCCCCCGGTGCCACGGGCGGTTCGCCCGCGGACGCCTCGGCGGCGTGGCCCCCGGGCCTCACGCTCACCGAGTCCTTCGGCGTCTACGGCTTCGGCCTCACCCTCGCTGGGATGAAGTGGGTCACGGACTACCAGTTCGTGCGCGGGATCAACCTGATGTGCCCCATGGCCTACTCGATGCACACGGAGGAGGGGCTGCTGTACCGTACGATGGACTACATGGGTCCGGGCAACCCGCTGTGGGAGTACTACGACCTGTATGCCGACTACGTGGGTCGGCTCTCAGCCCTGTGCCGCGCGGGTGAGAGTGCCGCGAGCATCGCGGTGTACTACCCCATTGAGGCCCTGTGGGCACAGGGGCCTGGCGAGACGCCGGCCTCCTTCGAGACGCTGTGCGGGCTCCTGGAGGACCGTCAGGTGGAGTTCGACCTCCTCGGCGGCGACGCGCTGCTCGGAGCGGAGCTCGAGGAGGGGCTGCTCGTGACGCCCGGCGCCGCCTACGAGCTGATCATCCTGCCCGAGATGCCGATCCTTCGCCGCTCCGTGGCCGAGAAGCTCGCGCGCTTCCGCGAGTCGGGCGGGCGGGTCGCCTTCCTGGGCGAGGGGCCGGGGCAGGTGGTCGACGGCCCGGCGTTGCGGCCGACGGACGAGGCCGTGCCGGGGTTGCTGGCGGAGGCCTACGCGGTCGACCTGCCCAAGGAGCAGGACCGGCTGACCGCGGCCTTCGGCGATCAGCCCGCCCGCTGTGGGATGCTGTCGCTGGACGGGTTCTCGGGCGCGTACTTCGCCGGGCCCTGGCTGCACCGCTTTGCCGGGCGCCGGCTCGTCCCGGGCGTCGCACTCACCGTGCCGCGCGACAACCTCGGTCCCTTCGCCGAGATCATGGGCCTCACGGCCACCCGCGTCCACCTCGGCCTGGCGCAGCCCGTGGGGGGCGTGCGGATCCTCAGCCGCGTGCTCGAGGCCGGCTCGGTGCACCTGCTGGTGAACGAGCGAGACGCGGAGGCCTCGCTGCGGCTGCTGATCTCCTCGGCGGACCCGCTGCGCATCGAAGCCTGGGACCCGGCAACCGGCCGTCGGGCGGCGTTGGCCGAGCATCCCGAGGCGACCGCCGCCACGCAGGTCGAGCTCGTCCTGTCACCACAGCAGTCGCTCTTCGTGGTGCTCCATGGGGGACGCGGAGCGCAGGCGGCCTCGCCCATCGCATACCGGCAGGCCTCCCTTGGCTCCCTCGGTCCGCCGCGTCCGGTAGCGGGCTGGGAGATCCGCCGGGGCGACGCGGTCCCGCTGCGGCTGCTGCCGGAGGTGGCGGCCGACGCTCCGCCGACGGAGCAGGGCCGCTGGGACCTGATCCCCGGCTGCGAGCACTTCAGCGGGACGATGGAGTACCGGCTGACCTTCGAGGTCGAGGGCGAGTGGACCGGGGTGGCCTCGGCCGTTGAGTTGGACGATGTGCGTTACGTGGCCGAGGGTGAGCTGAACGGCGAGCCGCTCGCACCGCTGATCTGGCCCCCGTACCGCTGGGACACGACGGGGCTGATCCACGAGGGGCGGAACGCGCTGGTGGTGCGGATCACCAACACGCTGGCGAACGCGGCGCTGAAGCCCGAGGCCATGGAGGAAGCCAAGGTCCGAGGCTGGTGGAACACCTACCGCGAGCGTTCGCAGCCGATGATGGAAGAGAGCCTCCCCTCGGGTGTGAACCCGGTCGTACGCATCCTGGCGGAGGACTGAGCGCCGGGCGGATGGCCGGAGTTGCCGCTCCCCAACCGAGCTCTGAGCCCACCGGTACCGCCGAGATCGGCCTCTTGACAGAGCGGCAACTATAGCCGCAGGCGAGGTCTCTTACCGTAGCGAACCTCGCCGTTGTCGGGGCGGACCCATGTGTCTGCCCAACCCATGCCGTCGTGGGGGCAGACCCACGTGTCCGCCCAACCCATGCCGTCGTGGGGGCAGACCCACGTGTCCGCCCAACCCATGCCGTCGTAGGGGCGGACCCACGTGTCCGCCCAACCCATGCCGTCGTAGGGGCGGACCCACGTGTCCGCCCAACCCAT
>VGFB01000209.1 GCA_016869015.1 Armatimonadota bacterium | reverse complement strand
GTCGAAGCCGCGGAGCTGGCGCGGCTGAACGCGGGGGGGGGCGCGCCATGAAGGGCCCCCGCGGCTTCACGCTGCTCGAGGTGACGGTATCTGTCACCATCATCTGCATCCTGGCGGCTATCTTGTTCCCAGTGTTCGCGCGGGCGCGCGAGAAGGCCCGCCAGACGCGCTGCCTGACCAACCTCCAGCAGATCGGGCTGGCCCTGTCGATGTACGCCCGGGACCACGCGGGGCATTTCCCGCCGACCAATGACGACCTCACGCCGCTGCTCGGGCGCTATCTGCCCGACGCGGAGGTGCTGCGCTGTCCGAGTCGCCATGACGAGAGCCGGCGACGGGCGAGTGAGCCGGGGACTGCCCAGCAGTGGAAGACGCCGACCGTCGATTACTTCTATCGCGCGGGCTTCTGCGACGACGACGATCCGAACACGCTTCTGGTGTGCGACAGCGAGGTTCAGCGCCACAACGACGGCGGGAACACGCTGTGGACCGACGGGCACGGCAAGTGGCTGTCGTCCCCCGCCTACACTGCTCCCCCGGGCTCCGGGGTGGACCTGTGGGAGCCGATCATCAAGGAGCGGAAGGAGTACGTGCCTCAGCCCTCGCCGACGCCGGCGATGCCTGGCGCGCCCAAAGGGGGCGGCCCGCCATGAGGACGTGCCGAGGCCTCACGCTCATCGAGCTGCTGTCCGTGATCGCGATCATTGCCATCCTGGCCGCGGTGCTCTTCCCCGTGTTCGCGCGCAGCCGCGAACGGGCGCGGTCGCACTCCTGCACGAACAACCTGGTGAACATCGGCCTGGCCCTTCAGCTCTACGCGGCAGACCACGGCGGCCGGTACCCGCCGACCGACGACGACCTCTCGCCGCTGCTTGACCGGTACCTGCGCGAGCCGAGGATCGTCGTCTGCCCGAGCACCTCCCCCGGGACCACCCCCATGGGCGCGCCGGCCGACCCGAAGCTGTACCAGCCGCCGAGCTCGCCCTACGGCGGGCCGCCGGGCATGGGGGGGTCCGGTGGCATGCCTGGCCCGCCGGGTGGGCCGCCGGGCATGGGGGGGCCCGGTGGCATGCCTGGCCCGCCAGGTGGGACGCCGAAGATGCACCCGACCCAGGGGTCGCTGATCCCCCCTCCTCCACCGGGTCAGCCGCCGCCGGTGATGACGGGCTACTACTACCGAGCGGGTCACACGCGGGATGAGGCCCCGGCGGCGCCGGTCCTCAGCGACCAGACGCTCGCCCACAACGAGCGCGCCAACGTGCTGTACTCGGATGGCGCGGTGAAGCGGCTGCGCGAGCTCGAGTGGCGGGCGGCGGGCTTCAGGCCATTGGGCGAGGTCTGGCCTCCGGCGCCGTACGGGCCGGCGGGGCCCTTGGGAATGCCCGGCGGAATGCCGGGCGGGGGAGGCGACGAATGAGGCGGCGCGCAGCGGGGGGCAAGCGGGACGCGCGGGGCTTCAGCGCGCTGGAGCTACTGGGCGTGCTGGCGGTGATCGCGGCGGTCGCCGGGGGCCTGTTCGTCTGGGGCGGCTACGCGACCGGACGGGCCAGGGACATGTCGTGTGACAGCAACCTCAAGCAGCTCGGGTTGGCCCTGGCGATGTATGCCGACGATCACGGTGGGCGGCTGCCCGCCTCCGCCGACGCCTGGCCGGCGATCACCCGCGCCTACACGAAGAACCAGCAGATCGTTCTCTGCCCGCTCGAACGATCTCGGCCGGCTCAGCCCCCGTCGGGGTCGAGCTTCGCCGTCAGCTACTTCCTCGTGCCCGGCCTCGCGAGCGACGATCCTCCCGCCACCATCGTCGCGGGCGATACGGAGCCGCGACACGGCGGGCGGTGGAACGCCGTCTGCCTCGATGGGCGCATCCAGACCCTCTCCGCCGCTGAGTTGGAGCCTTACCGGGAGTACGTTGTGGAAGGGAAGACCGAAGATGAGACTGCCACGCCGGGCGTTCACGCTGATTGAGCTGCTGGTGGTGATCGCGATCATCGCGATCCTGTCGGCGGCGCTGATGCCCGCCTTCTCGGCGGCCAACGATCGGGCGCGCCTCACCGAGTGTAAGGCCCACCTGACCACAATCGGGCTGGCTCTGAAGATGCGGCTCGACGACAAGGCCGCCTACCCGGCGACGCTGCAGCAGCTCGCCGACGAGGGCTATGTCACCGACGCGGCGGTCCTGTGCTGCACCAAGACGGGCGCCCACTACCACTACCGGCCGCCGGCCCGGGGCGAGGGTCAGGACGCTGTGGTCTGCTCCTGCTGCGACCCGAAGACCCCTTCAGGCAAGCGGCCGCACGGCTTCCGCGGCTCGTACATCCTACTCCAGGCGGGTGGCGGGCTGCGGGAGAAGGCCGACTGAGCCACTGCTGCTGCGGACCGCCGTCCCGAGAGCGCCCCCTCCTCCAGGGGCGCTTTCGGCTTCCTCGGGCGAAGGAGAATCCCGGGCTCCCGGCCAAGACGACCGCGACGGAGCACGCGGCGGAGAGCGCAACGCCGATGGGCGAGCAGGTCACGGTGCTATGCGGGCCGTCGGGCTCGGGTAAGACGACTGCGGCCCTGGAGCGTTACGCCGCGCGGGTGCGAGAGGGGGGCGAGGACACCGGGCTGCTGGTCCTCCCGACGGCGCGGGCCGTGCGAGAGGCCCGGGAGCGCCTCGTGAATGAGGGCCGGGCCCCGGGTCTCCTGGACCCGCGCATCTTTACCTTCCCCCAACTGGCGCAACTCATCCTCAACGCCAACCACGAGTGCGCGACGGCCATCGGCGCCGGCGCCCGGCGTCTACTCCTGGGGCAGATCATCGCAGATCTCGCCGCGCGGGACGGGCTCACCGAGCTTGCGGCCGTGAGCCGCCTGCCGGGGTTCGTGGTGGCTCTGGGGGAGCTCATCGCGGACCTCAAGCGCGCCGCCGTGCGGCCGGAGCAGTTCGCCGCCGCCTTGAGCGAGGCCGGCCTCGAGCGCCCGGCCCATCGGGAGCTGGCGGCGCTGTACGCCGCCTACCAGGGCCGCCTGACGGAGCTGGGCTCCTACGACGAAGAAGGGCTGTTCTGGCTCGCCCGCGACGTGCTGCGCGCCGGGAGGCGTCGGCCCCTCGAGCGCATCGGGGAGATGATCGTCGACGGCTTCACCGACTTCACGACCACCCAGTTGGGCATGCTGGCAGTGCTCGTCGAGCGCATCCCCCATGGCCTGATCACCCTTGACTACAGTCCGGACGATGAGCGGGAGGGCCTGGCGCCCTGGTTTGAGGATACGCGGAAGCGCCTGCAGCAGTTCCTCAACGGCGTCGCGGTCGAGCACCTTCCCCCCGGCGTGCAGAGCGGGCCTCTCGCCCACCTGCGGGCCCAACTCTTCCGGCCCGGCGCGGGGCCCAAGGTCTCCGCCGAGGGCCGCCTGCACCTGCTGACCTGCCCCGGGCGCGAGCGCGAGACGCGCGAGGTTCTGGCTCGCGTGAAGGGGCTGCTGAGCGCCGGGCGGGCCCGGCCGGGGGACGTCGCCGTGATCGCGCGGGACCTCCCCGACCGCGCGCAGGAGATCGAGCAGGCCGCCCGGCGGATGGGGGTGCCGGTGCATGTCGAGTGCTCCCGGTCGCCGACCGATGCGCCGACCGTCCGCGCCGTGCTGCACGCCTACGAGACGGTGATCGAGGGCTATCGGCGGGAGGACGTGCTGGCCCTGCTGCGCTCGACGTGTTTCACCTTCGAGGCGCCGGCGAGCCGGAACATCGGCCCGGAAGACGTTGCGTGGTCGGCCGAGAAGGCGTTGGTGGTCGAGGGTCGTCGGCAGTGGCGCGAGCGGCTGCCGCGCCTGGCGCGTCGGCTGGCTCGCAGCCGCCGCGAAGACGAGGCCGCCCGGGCGCCGCGGGTGGAGGCTGCAGCTTCCGCGCTGGAGGAGGTCTTCGCGCTGCTGCCGGATCCCCGCCGGACGGGCACGGCGGGGGAGCGCGTGGCAGAGCTCCGCGAGTTCATCGCCCGCACCGGCCTCTGGGAGAACGCCGCGCGGGGCGACCTCGCGGAGGACGCCTCGGCGAACCTGCGGGCCCTCGAGCAGCTCGAGGGGGCCCTGGACGAGCTGGAACACATGGGCCCGGGCGGCGCGGCGGGCGAGGGCCTGTCCGTGGCAGGCTTCCAGCGGCTGCTGCGCGATCTGCTGTCCGATCGGGCGGCAACGCCGCGCTCCCCGGCCGGGGAGCGGGTGTCGGTGTTGCCGCCGGACCGGGCCCGCCAGGCTCGGTTCGCGCACACCTTCGTGCTCGGCCTGAGTGAGGGAGCCTTCCCCCGTCGGCCGCGGGAAGAGCCGTTCTTCTCGGCGGTCGAACTGGCACGCCTGGAGGCCGCGGGCGTCGCCCTCGAGCGCCGACGGGGCCCGGAGGCGCGCGAGCCGCTGCTCTTCCATGCTGCCATTGCCTCCGCCGAGCAGGAGCTCTGGCTGGCGCGCCCCTCCGCCGAGCTCGACGGCCGTCCGCTGGAGCCCTCGCACTACCTGCGGGAGGTGCGCCGGCTCTTCCACGACGAGACGCTGGACGCGATCGAGGTGCCCTTCTCGGAGGTCGTGCCGCCTGCCGAGGCTGTGGCGACGCTCGAGGAGTTGACCGTGCGGGCGATGCTCGACCTGGGGGCGCCGCCCCCCAACGGTTCCGTCGTGGCGCATAACGCGCTGGTCGCCTCCGAACCCGGGCCGCAGCTTCTCCGGCGCCTCGTTCAGGCCGTCTCCCTCGAGGAGCTGCGCGACTCCCGTGCGCCGACCGGCGCCTACGTCGGCGAGTTCAGCAACGCGGCGGCGGTCGCGGACCTGGCGGGGGCGCTCGGGCCCGATCATCGGTTCAGCCCGACCGACCTGGCGGTCTACGCCGCCTGCCCGTTCGCCTACTTCTGTCAGGTCGTCCTCCGCCTGGCCGAACCCGAGTACGCCCGGCCCGCCGTGGACCCGCGGGTCGCCGGGGAGGTGCGGCACGACATCCTGGCCACCTTCACCGCGCGGCGCGCGGAGGGTCGACCCGGAGAGGCGCTCATCGCCCCGGGTGAGGAGGACAGCGCGTTCGCCCAGCTTGAGGCGATCATCGAGGAGGCCTTCGAGAGCGCCCGCCGCCGCGGCGCTGTAGCCGATGAGTCCCTGTGGGAACTGGAGCAGGCTCGGTGTCGGCGGGAGCTGCGGGAGTGGGTGTTCAGCGAGTCGGAGACCTTCGCCGGGGAGGCGCCCTTGCGCGTGGAGTTGCGTTTCGGGCAGGAGAACGAGCCGCCCGTCGCCGTGCCCGGTCGCCGGGACATCCTCTTCACCGGGCGGGTAGACCGCGTCAACGGCGGCGCGGGATCGTATTCGCTGGTCGACTACAAGAGCGGAGCGTTGCCCCGCCCCAAGGACGTGGCGACCGGCGTCGATTTACAGTTCCCCATCTACGCGCTGGGCGTCGAGCAGACCGTGCCGGAGTTGGCCGGGGCCCGTTGCATCGGGTGGCACTACTGCGGCCTGCGGCGGCCGCTGAAGCAGGTCAGCCTGACCGGGGCCGACGACATCGAGCGACTCCGCGCCCAGATCGAGGACCAGATCGTGCGGCAGGTCGAGGCGGCGCGCGCGGGGCGTTTCGCCTACGCGACCATCGAGGAGTGCCTCCGCCACTGCGCCGCCGGCCGCATCTGCCGGCATCAGCCCCGCCGCCGGGAACCAGGGAGCGACCAGGCTGAAGACGACGAGTCCGCCTGACCACGAGCACCGGAATCGGGCGATCCACAACGAGACACACAACATCCTGCTGCAGGCGGGCGCGGGCAGCGGGAAGACCAGCACGCTGCTGGCACGGCTCGAGCGCGTTCTGAGCCGTCCGGGGGCCAGCCTGACCCGCGTGGTGGCCATCACCTTCACGGAGAAGGCCGCGGGCGAGCTGAAGGGCCGCTTGCGCGACCTCTGTGACTCCCGTGCCGAGGCGGCGGACTCGGAGGAGGAACGGCGGGCGTGGAGCCTGCACCGCCGGAGCATCGACAACGCCCACATCGGTACGATCCACGGCTTCTGCTCGCGGATGCTGCGCAGCCACGCGGTGCGGCTGGGCCTCGACCCGCTGTTCGGCGTCCTCGACGAAACCCGCCAGCAGCTCCTTGCCCGCGAGACGGCCCGCCGATTCGTGTTGCAGGCTGTGCGCGCCGGGGATGCGCCCTTGCGGGACTTGGTCTCCACGCTGGGGCTGGAGGCCGTCGTTTCGGGCTTCTCCTTCGCCCTCAACGAACGGGCCAAGCCCCCGGTGCACAACCTGTACGCCTCGGCGGCGGCGGTGGCTGCGCGCTGGCAGGAGGCGACGAACGCCGAGCTCGAGGCGGTGCTCCGGCGTGTGCGGACGGACCCGGGACTGCTGGCTGCCGCCCAGGTCCTCGTGACCGTGCGGGCGCTGCGGGCTGATGACAAGCTTGTGCCGTACCAGGAGGCCATTCTCGCCGACCTCCCGGCTGCTTTCGACCCGGAGGCCGAGTTTCAGGAGGGGGTTGGCGCGTGGCTGACGATCGCCGGCCAACGCAAGCCGGGCAACGCGGGGGCCGGCGCGAACTGGCCCGACGACGGGAAGGCGCAGGTGCTGGAGGCCATCCGCCGGTTGCAGACGGCGGGAGCCGAGTTCCTGCGCTGGGAGCCGGCGGACGCGGAGCTGTTGAGGCGGTCCGCCGAGCTGACCGCTGCCTTCCACGGCGCGCTGCCCGCCGCGCTGGAGGCTTACGCCGCCGCCAAGCGGGAGCTCAGCGCGGTGGACTTCGACGATCAGCTGCTGTTGGCGCGGGACCTGCTGCGGGACGCGCCCGACGTGCGCGGCGCCGAGCAGAAGCGCTTCGACCAACTCCTCGTCGACGAGTTCCAGGACA
>VGFB01000208.1 GCA_016869015.1 Armatimonadota bacterium | reverse complement strand
CCGCTCAGGAGTGGCTGATCGCGCTGAACACGAGCACCGTCCGGCCGGCCTCGCTGGACGATAAGATCCGCGCGGCGGAGGACGCCGGATTCGGCGGGCTTGAGCTCTGGAGCAATGAGCTCAGCGACCATGCCGGGGCCGGTCACTCGCTCGAGGCCCTGGGCAGGCGCCTGGCGGACGCCGGGCTGCAGGTCCCGAACATCATCGGCCTGTGGAACTGCATGCCCGAGAGCGATGGCGAACGCCCGGCGGCGCTGGGTCGCGTGCGGGCGCAGATGGAGGAGGCCGCCAAGATCGGCGCCCGGCACATTGCGGCCGTGCCGACGCCCGACCGCCCCAAGATCGACCTGCTCTGGGCGGCCGAGCGATACCGCGAGCTGCTGGAGGTCGGCGAGGAGTACGGCGTCACGCCCGCGGTGGAGTTCGTCGGCTTCTTCCAGGGCATCAACCGACTCGGGCAGGCGGTCGCCATCGCCATCGAGGCGCGGCACCCGAAGGCGTGTCTGGTGGCGGATACCTTCCACCTCCATCGGGGCGGGTCGGGCTTCGAGGGCGTGCGCCACCTCGCGGGAAGCTCCATTGCGTGCTTCCACCTCAACGACGCGCCGGCTCAACCGGCGCAGTTCGAACAGGGCGACGAGCACCGGGTAATGCCTGGCGAGGGCATCTTGCCCTTGCCTCAGCTGATTCGCGACCTCGACGCGATCGGGTTCCGGGGTCCGTTGTCCCTGGAGCTGTTCAATCGCGACCTGTGGGAGCGCGACGCGGTGGAGGTCGCGCGGTTGGGGATGCAGAGGATCCGGGCCATCCTGGCCGAGGCCGACTTGGGAGCGCGGGGGGATGAGTGACCCACCCGCCGGCAAGCTGCTGGTGATCGGCACCCCGATCGGGAACCTGGAGGACCTCACGCTCCGGGCACTGCGGACGCTGGGCGAGGTCGACGCGCTCGCCTGTGAGGATACGCGACACACGCGGCGCATCTTCGAGCGGCACGGTATCGGCGCGCCCCGGGTGGTCTTCTCTTGCCACGAGCACAACGAGGAGCGCGCGACCCGCAAGATCATCCAGCTGCTGGAGGAGGGCTTGCAGGTGGGGCTGTGTACGAACGCGGGGATGCCGAGCATCAGCGACCCCGGCTACGACGCGATTGCCGGGGCGACGGAGGCGGGCTTCCGGGTGGAGGTCATTCCCGGCCCCAGCGCGGTCGAGACGGCTCTGGTCGTCTCGGGGCTGCCTGCCTCGAGCTACGTGTTCAAGGGCTTCCCGCCGCGCAAGCCCGGGCCGCGCAAGCGGTTCCTGGAGCTGGAGCGCGACCTGCCGCACACGCTGGTGCTGTTCGAGTCGCCCCATCGGATCGGCCGTCTGCTGGCGGATGCCTGGGAGGTGCTGGGCGACCGCCGAGCGGCGGTGTGCCTCGAGCTGACCAAGCTGTTCGAGCAGATCGACCGCGGGTACCTGAGCGAACTGACGGAACGGTATGCCGAGGGGACGGTGAAGGGCGAGATCACCGTGGTGATTGCCGGCAACCATCCGAAGTTTGTGCGGCAGGCGGGGGCTGAGGGCTCGCGATGAGAGCGCTCCTCACGGGGCATGGCGAGCTGCCTCTACCGGCGTTCCTGCCGGACGCGACGCGGGGCGTGCTGCGGATGGTGGGCGCGGAGGATGCGCGAGAGTGTGGAATCGGCGCGCTGATGGTCAATGCCCTGCACCTGTCCTCACACCCCGGCAGTTCGGTGGTCGGCAAGCTCGGGGGCATCCACCGGTTCATGGGATGGGAGGGGCCCGTCGCGTCGGATTCGGGCGGCTTCCAGGTCCTCTCGCTCATCACGCAGTCCGCCTCTCTGGGGAGCCTCTCGGATCGAGGCTTCACCTACCGACTCGCGGCCGGGCAGCCGAGGAAGACGCTGACCCCCGAGAAGTGCATCCGACTGCAGCTTCGTCTCGGGTCGGACCTCCTGTTCTGCCTCGACCAGTGCACTCACCCCAACGACAGTGCCCAGCGGCAGCGAGAGAGCGTCGAGCGCACTGTGAGGTGGGCGCGTGAGTGCAAGGCCGCCTTCGAGCGGGCTTCGGAACGCGAGCCGACACGGCCACTGCTGTTCGCGGTGGTCCAGGGCGGCAACGACGCCGCTCTGCGGCAGGAGTGCGCCGAACGGCTGGTGGAGCTGGGCTTCGACGGCTACGGCTATGGGGGCTGGCCGATCGACAAGGGGGGGCAGTTGGTGGAGATGGTCGAGCAGGTGGCGCGGCTCCTGCCGGCGGACGCTCCGAAGCACGCACTCGGCATCGGCAAGCCGGAGCACATCGGGAAGTGCGTCGAGTGGGGGTATGACCTCTTCGATTGCACCCTCCCTACCCGAGACGCACGGCACGGGAGGCTGTACGTGTTCGATGGGCCCCCCGAGACGCTCGGTCTGTCCGGCGCCTTCTATCACCACCACTACGCCGAGGACGAGAAGCATACGCGCGACGGGCGGCCGGTCGACGAGACGTGCGCGTGCCTCTGCTGCCGGCAGTACTCGCGGGGGTACCTCCGGCATCTGTTCGCGATCCACGAGCCGCTGGCCGGGCGGCTGGCGACGATCCACAACCTCACCTTCTACGCCCGGCTCATGGAGCGGCTCCAGGTCGACGGGCCATGAACGACGAGCGAGCCACTCAGGTCACGGCCGCCCTGCTCGCCTCGCGCAAGTACGCCCCCCTTTGTCCCGACACGCTCCGGCGTGTTGCGTGGTGGGCTGCAGAGCGTCACCCAGCCCTGCGTGAAGCCACGAAGGCCGCCAAACGCAAGTTGCACCAGGTCTACGGCGCGTACGTGAGCCAACTCGACCTGAAGCGCGTGCAGGAACGGACGGATGCGCTGCCTTCGTCTGCGGGCAAAGGGCCGTTCGAGGCGGCGTGCCGGGAAGTCCTCGCCTGCCATGCATCTACCGCCGAGCGACTGCCCTTCGTCGAGGAGCTGTACCCCGCGCTGTTCGCGCTGACGGGCCTGCCGACGACCGTGGTTGACCTCGCGTGTGGGTTGAACCCCTTCGCGCTGCCGTGGATGGGGCTGGGGCCCGAAGCGCGGTACCTGGCATGTGACATCGACCGGCGGATCGTGACGCCGGTTTCGCGGCTGCTGGCGCAGGCCGGGCTCGCGGGGAGCGCGGAGTGCCGCGACGTGCTCGTCTCGCCGCCGGACTGGGAAGCCGATGTGGCCTTCCTGCTGAAGAGCGCGCCCTGCCTGGAGCAGCAGGAGCCGGGCGCCACGCTGCGGGTGCTGCGAGTGATCCGCGCGCGGCACATGGTCGTCTCGTTTCCGGCGCAGTCGCTGGCGGGCAGGCACAAGGGGATGCGCGACCACTATGCCGCGACCGCCGCGCGGTTGGCCGGGGCCCTCGGCGCGAGCATGGAGCGCCTGGACTTCCCGACCGAGACGTTCTACGTGCTTACCTTGCCGCGCACCCGCTGCGCGAGTGGATGCTCCGCGCGGAGCCACTGACCCACCCAGCGGCTCCGCAGGTCCACAGGCTGGTACATCCTGCGTCCGTAGCGCCGGCCGAAGCGCTGGGCGAGTGCCGGAAGGGGGAGGTGGTAGGTCGCGTGAAGCCCCGGCACTGAGTCCCTCTCGTAGGCCTGGACAACCTGCCGCACGGAGTCGTTGCGCAGGTTTCCAAGTCGCCACCACTCGGTAGTCTCGGCGTGACCCGGGTAGACGTCCAGGTCTGGCGTCACGTTGAGCCACAGGAGCGGCGGCTCGTAGGGAGTGATCCCGAGCCCGTCGCGCAGGACCCGCCGCACGAGGGCCCCCTCGGTCTCCCCGAAGGGCGTGTCGGTCCGGAGACGGTCGCAGGTGGCCCTTTCCAGCCACCGCGGCACGCTGCGAACGTCATCGGCCGTTGGTCGGAGGTGTTCAATCTGGAAAGCCTCCCCCTCCGGGCCGGGGGTGTTGAGGAAGATGACGAACTCCCCCCCGATCTCCCCGCAGGCCTCCCGGAGCCTGGTCCGTGCCACCAGCCCCTTGAACGCCCGCAGCTCCGGGATCGAGCGCTTGGTCAGGAACACTTGCCAACGCGGCCGTATGCCGGCGTCGAGGAGGGCAGCGGTGGCGAAGAGAGCGTCATTGAAAGCCCCGGGCCGTCGGAAGAACCAGTCATGGGTTGCGCCAACCCCGAACAAGGTCACCTGGCAAACGCGCGCGCCTCGGCGTTCCCTGGCCCAGCAGGCATAGCCCGGCTCACGGGCCAGACGCCAGATGCTCAGAACCTCGAGGTCATCGGCCAGGGGCTGGTCGCTCAACTCCAGCTCCAGCTCGCGCAGGCTCCGGTAGTCGGGGTGGAAGTCCGGTTCGCGGTGCCACGTCATCACATGAAGACGATGGAAGAACCGCTCGCGCTCCCCAGGGGCTCGGTCGTCCCTGAACAGACGAACCGCTTCGCGCAGGGCGTCGACGTCCAGGCGCCGGTTCGGCGGACACGTGATCCAACAGTGCCGGCACCGGTTCGGGCAACCGGCCATGTCGAATGCCAGGCCAAGCGTGCGCGAAGTCAGGGGTGGCATCGCGTCTCTCCGCGAGGCCTCTACGCCGGCGAGGGGCGAAGGTTGCGCCGGGTGGAGGCGGAAGCGAAGCGCCCGCCGCGAGCGCAGGTGGCGCTGCGGGCGGGCGCCGTGTCGCCGTCCGGACCGGCAAGGCCTACGCGAGGACCTTGTCGATGGTCTCGCTGAGGGCGTCCTCGCCCACCGCGCCGATGATCTGGTCCTGAACCGTGCCGCCCTTGAGGATGGCGAGCGTGGGGATGGAGCGGATCCCGAACTTCGTCGCCGACGCGGGCGAGTCGTCCACGTTGACCTTCACGACCTTCAGCTTGCCCGCGTACTTCCCGGCGACGGCCTCAACCACCGGCGCCACCATCCGGCACGGGCCGCACCAGGGCGCCCAGAAATCCACGAGCACGGGAAGCTCAGAGTTGGTGACCTCCGCCTCGAACGTGTCATCCGTGACCTGCAGCACATCCGCCATGTGGGTACTCCTCCTTCAGCGCAATCCGCGCGGGTAGTCCGGAGAGTGCAACAGTCCCTCCTGCGGCCTGGTTCCGTCGAGGGCACGGTTCGACGGCCGGGGCCCAGGAACCTGCGCGCCGGGAAGGGGACGGCGGAAGGAATCGGGAACGATACGGGCGGCCGGCGGACGGCGACATCGGTACCCTGTGAGGCCCACATGCGGATCCTGTACCTCGACCTCGACACGCTGCGGCCCGATCACCTGGGCTGCTACGGCTACCATCGACGGACCTCGCCGAACCTGGACTGGATCGCCTCACAGGGCGTGCGGTTTGAGAACTGCTATGCCTCGGATGTGCCGTGCTTGCCCTCGCGGTCGGCGTTGTACTCGGGGCGGCTGGGCATTCACAATGGGGCGGTGAACCACGGAGGTCTCGCGGCCGACCTGAGGCTCGAGGGCCGCGACCGGGGCTTTCGCAACTCGCCCAACCGGCTGCCGTGGATGGGCTGCCTGAACCGGGAGGGGATCTACCCGGTCTCGATCAGCTCCTTCGCCGAGCGACACAGCGCCTGGCACTTCAGCGCGGGCTTCCGCGAGCAGTACAACCCCGGGAGGGGCGGCATGGACGTGGCGGACGATGTCACGCCCCTCGCCCTGGACTGGATCGCGCGCAACGCGGAGCGGGACAACTGGTTCCTCCAGGTCAACTACTGGGACCCGCACACGCCGTATCGCGCGCCGCTGGAGTACGGCAACCCCTTCGCGGACGACCCGCCCCCCGACTGGCCCGACGAGGCCGCCATCGAGCGTCACTACGCGGGCTACGGACCGCACAGCGCCCGGGAGCCGTGGGGCTACGGGGGCGACAACGTGTCGGCCTACCCGCGGATGCCCGAGGAGATCCGGACGCACGCGGACTTCGTGCGGTGGATCGACGGCTACGATGTGGGCATCCGCTACATGGACGACCACATCGGGCGGCTGCTCGGGGCGCTGGAAGCGCAAGGCGTGCTCGACGACCTCGTCATCTTCGTCAGCTCGGACCACGGCGAGAATCAGGGCGAACTGAACGTTTACGGCGACCACCAGACTGCAGACCATATCACCTGTCGCGTGCCCCTGATCGTGCGCTGGCCGGGAATTGCGCAGCCGCGCGTCGATCGGGCACTGCACTACGCGGTGGACTGGGCGGCGACGACGGTCGAGCTGGTCGGCGGGCAGGTGCCCGGGCGCTGGGATGGGCAGAGCTTCGCCCAGGCGTTCCGCGCGAACCGCGAGCAGGGGCGCGACAGCCTCGTGGTCAGCCAGTGCGCGTGGAGCTGTCAGCGCGCAGCGCGATGGGACGACTACCTGCTGATCCGCACGTACCACGATGGGCTGAAGGACCTGCCGGAGACGATGCTCTTCGACGTCGCCGCCGACCCGCATGAGACGCGCGACCTCGTGGAGGCGCGGCCCGACCTCGTGGCCCAGGGCCGGAACATCCTAGAGAACTGGCACACTGACATGATGCGCACCGCGGACGACAACATCGACCCGCTCTGGACCGTCATGCGCGAGGGCGGTCCGTTGCACACGCGCGGACAGCTCGCGCCGTACTGTGAGCGCCTCCGCCGGACCGGCCGCGCGCACCATGCCGAGGCCCTGGAGTCCCGGCACCGGGCCTGACGGCGCCGCCGTTGCCGCCGCCGTGCGCGACAGCGTATACTGAGCGCACCGTCGCTCACCCCAGGCTCCGGAACGGAACCATGCACCCGCTCGTGGCCCAGCACCTGCCCGGCGTGCGCCGCCTCTGCGAGGCCCTCGAGCAGACGCTGGGCCGGCCCGTCCACGTCGTGGAGCGCATCGCGATCGACAACCCGTACTTCGAGCGGGCCTTCGAGCAGACGAGGGTGCCCGTCTATGACGCCGC
>VGFB01000207.1 GCA_016869015.1 Armatimonadota bacterium | reverse complement strand
AGGAACCGTTTCCAGCCCGGAAGCCCGATCGAGGACTGCGAGGAGGGGCCGGAAACGGTTCCTGACCCCGTTTCTTGGCTTGACTTGGCCGGGGCAACGCGGGTATACTCGCCCAGACAGGCGCTCTTGCCGTCGGGGCCAAGAGAGGTGATCTATTTGTCGGGTCGCCGGATGATCATCGTCGGCGGCGCTGCGCTGGTTGCGTGCGCGGCGCTCGTGGCCATCTTCGTGACCGTCAACGTTGCCCAAGCTCCTCCCGGCGACATGGGTGGGGCCCCTCCCGGCGGGATGCCGGGCGCACCGCCAGGGGGTGGGATGCCTGGCGGAATGCCGGGGGGCATGCCCGGCGGTATGCCGGGCATGGAAGGCGGCATGCCGGGGGCGGGCGGCGCAGGCGGCGGAGCGATCACGGTGCAAGAGGTCCCGCCGCCGGAGCACCTGTTGATGACCTATGACGAGTTCGTCGCCAAGGAGGGGGTGCCGCGCGTCCCCATCCCCAAGGCGTACATGCTCGACGACGCCGGCCAACCCAAGAAGCTGACCCGCAACGAGTGGCACCAGCTGAACCGGATCTACCAGGAAGGGCGCGTCGAGGCGAAGGTTGAGAAGGGACGCATCGGCGGGGAGATGGCCGACCAGGTGCGCGCCGAGATCGACCACATCGAGAAGGAAAACGCGGCGATCCGCGAGCTGTACGAGTGGGCCGTGAACCACTGCTTCAGCGCGAAGATCAGCCAGCCCGTACTCGAGGCCGTCCGCGGGAGCAGCCCTGACACGGCCACCGTGCGTCTCCACGTTGTCGTCCAGTCGACGAAGGACTTCCCTACCCGCGCCGCCAAGCGCCTCGCTCCGCTCAGCGTGCCGGGGATGCCATGGCGGGACTCCGCCAACCCCGGTTCCCGCATCGGCTCGGCCGCCGGTCGCGCGCGGATGGACATCGTCACGCGCGAGGGCGGCTACGCCAAGCCCGTGAAGCTCTACCTCGACACGGAGGCCATCGGCCTCTGGAACGAGCTCTGGAGCAGCACGGACCTGCGCATCTCCCTACTGGACACGGCCGGTAAGACCTTGGGCGAGCAGGTTCAGGCCGCGCCGTTTGACGGGGGCATCTGTCAGCAGATGCTCTACCCCGTGCAGTGCTGGCCCACCCACCAGGTCCACGCAATGCCCGATATCAGCCCCTGGGGAACGAAGTTGAGGCTGCTGGCTGGGGCCTCCGCGGACCTGTTCGACCTGAAGGGGTGGCTGATCGGTGGAACGGGTGGCATGACTTTCCCCCTGCCGGTCGGCACCCTCGCGACCCTCGATGGCGTACAGGTCGACCTGCTGCCCGCCGAAGGCTTGAAGGAAGTGACGCTGAAGAAGATCGGCCGGTAGGGTCGCCTGCCCTGCGACGACCCCCGCATGGACAACGCGACGGCCGCCTCGCTTGAGGCGGCCGTCGTCATGTTCTCGCAGCCCCGGCTATCGCGCCTGCCGCTCCGCGACCGCGCAGACCAGCATCCAGTGGACCAGCGCCTGGATGGCTCCGGACGTCGGGCACGAGCCCGGCCCGCCCCCCGGCGCCTGCAGCGCGACGTCGCCCGTGGGGATGTGGGTCTCGATGAGGATCTCCGCGTAGTCGCCGACCCACGTGCCGGTCGGGTGGGAACGCACGATCTCGCTGGGGTCGCTCCGCGGAGCGATGGCGATGATCCGCGCGCCTCGCGCCTTCGCCGCCACTGCGACGTTCACGTAGCTCTCGTGCACGCCGTACTGGTGGGTCATCACCAGCACATCGCCCGGCTCCAGCCGGTCCGTCTCCTCCGCCTGCATTGGCAACAGGACCTCGGGCCGCCCCCGTCGCCCAACCGCCGCCTCGTAGGGCATCAGATGCCCCGCCAGGTACTCGTACGCCTTCCGCCCGTCGCGCTGGGCCCCGACGATGAGATCGGCGGCGGCACTGAGGCGGTCCATCTCGTCGCGCACCACGGCCCCGATGTTCGCCTCCAGGGCGTCCAGGTAGTCCTTCGCAAGCCCCATCGTCAGCACCCCGCCTCTCTCGTCGCCGCGAGTGCGGCGTCGTTGAAGGCCTTGGAGCCCGGCCGTTTGATGCTCATCCAAACGTGGGGCGGCTTGCCGCGCTTCTCCATCGCCTGGATGTACGCCGCCGTCACGGCCCAGAGTAGCGCGGTGTTCAGCACGCCCGAGGTCGGCGCCATCGCCACGCCGTCCACCGTGACCGCAGCATCCTCATCGGTCACGTAGTTGTCGATCCGCACGTAGACCGCCTGCCACAGGGCCCCGGCGCGGTCTCGTTGGGGGCAGATGCCGACCACCAGCGCCCCGGCAGCGTGCGCGGCGGTCGTGAGCGCGACATCCGCCGGGTTCGCGGGCTCATCCGCGATGACCAGCAGCGCATCCTGGGGCTGGATCGTCGCTGCCTGGTCGGCGCCGACGGCGCTGATCCCCATCAGACCTCCAGCGCGGCCCAGCGCCTCCGCCACGTACTCACCCCGCGCGTCGTGGATGAGCAGCCGTCCTCCCGCCGCGACGCGCTCGGCCAGGAGATCGCCCGCCGCGACGATCACGTCGAGCTGCTCGGCCTGCACGCGCGCCAGGTCACGCCGGATGCGCGTCAGGTACCGCCGCATCGCCCCCGGCCCATCGGCCGTCGCGATCCGCACCAACCCGGCCCCCGCGGCCAGCGCAGCAGCGACCCGCGCGAACTCCCGTCGATCCATGGCTCACCCCTTCGGATGCACGAGGACCCGCAGCCGCTTCAACTCGTAGCTCCCGGCGTTCCGCGTGAAGGTCCAGTCCCGCGTCTCGCCCTCACTGTTGCCGATGCCCAGGTCGCCGTTCGCGCCCGACTTCCAGTTGTTGATCGCGAAGATGGTCTGCTTGGCCTCGGAGTTGCCGACCTGCATGCAGCCGTAGCCGTCCACCGTGCCCGCGTCCATCTGGTCGCCGAAGTCCCACAGGCTCGCGGACGCGTTCGGGACGCCGCTCGCGTTCGGCGGACCATAGTTGTTCGGCCAGAACTCGAGGTTTCCGCCGGCGAGGTCCGTCCCCGTGACGATGCCCGTGACGTTGGACAGCACGTTCATGTGCGCGACCGGCATCTGGAAGCGCGCTTCTGACGCAAGGGTCGGAATGCCGATCTGCTTCACGTCTTCGGTGAAGGCGTCGATCGACACATATACCCAACGCGCGGGCTCACCGGTCTTCTTCAGGTCCAGGAAGTACGCTACCCGGTCAAAGGCTCCGAGGCTCCCCGAGTGGTCCACGTCATAGGTTATCTCGCGCGCGAGCTTGGAGAGGTCCAGGTCATACACGAGCTTGTAGTCCTTGGCCTCCGCGACCTTGAGCGCGAGGTAGTCGATCACCGGAACCTCGCCCGCGCGGAACGCCCCGCACGGCAGGCCCTCGCGGTTCATCAGGTTCGGCGTCGCGTCCTTGCTCCAGGCGAATCGCACCGCGCACGGCGCCGCGACTTCCGGGGCGGACAGCGCCACCGAGTCGCCCTCAATGGTCGCGTTCGCCTTCATGAAGTCGGTCTCCGGCCCGATGATCTCAAACCAGTTGAGCGGCTGGCCGTCGCGCGCGACAAGCCCCCCGCCCACGTTGTCGAAGGTGACCCGCAGCCGGCTCCCCTCGAGCGCCAGCGCCCTGAACGTCGGCCCCGAGCAGACGACGTCGGTCTTCCCGTAGGTCCGCGCCAGGGCCAGCAACGCCAGCCGCTTGCCCACATCCTGCTTGTTCTTCGGGTGGATGTCGTTGAGGTCGGTGATGTCGTTGGTGACGACCATCCCGGCGTTCGGGATGCGCTCCGCCGCCGCCTGGGCTTCCCAGAACGCCGGCAGGATGCCGGGGTCCTCATTCCCGTAGAGGTAGGGCGCGATCTGCACGAAGTAGAAGGGGAAGTCCCCCTGCTTCCACAGCCCCCGCCATCCGCCGATCAGGGCCTTCATCTTCTCCGTGTACAGCATCCCCTCACCGTGGTTGCTCTCGCCCTGGTACCAGATCGCCCCGCGGATCGCGAAGGGGACCAGCGGCGCGATCATGCCGTTGTACAGGCCGGTGGGCACCGTGTGCGTCCCCAGCGGCTTGAGCGCCTCGGGGTACGCCGGGGCGGGCTCCAGCGGCTGCTCGTCTGCCAGCGCCGCGTTCGCCTTCGCCAACCACGGCTCTAGCTGGTCCAGGTACGCCCGCAGGGCCTGCTTGTACTCCGCCGACGCGGGCTGGGTAAGGGTCACCCGGTCGCTGATCTCCTTCAGCGCCGGGACCTGCGCGAACCCCTCCGGAGGCGTCCATGGCTCGATGGCGGTCCCGCCCCACGACGAGTTCACCAGCCCGATCGGGACCTCGAGTTCCCGGTGCAGGTGACGGGCCATGAAGTACCCCGCCGCGGTGAAGCCCCCCACCGTGTCCGGCGAGCAGACCTGCCACGTGCCGTTGAAGTCCTTCGCCGGATATCCGGCCGGGACGCGGGGCACCTCGATGTGACGGACCAACGGGAAGTTCGCCGCCGCCTTCTCCCGCTCGAAGTCCATCGAGGACGCCACCGTCCACTGCATGTTCGATTGCCCCGAGCACACCCAGACCTCCCCGATCAGCACATCCTCCAGTGTCACCGCGTTCTTGCCGGTCACCGTCAGCGTCACCGGCCCGCCCGCCTTCTGCGGCGAGAGGTCCACGCGCCACGCGCCGTCGGCTCCGGTCGTCGCCGAGATCGGGGCCGCATCGCCCAGCTTCACCTCGATCTTCTCCCCCGGCTCGGCCCAGCCCCAGACCGGGATCGCCCGGTCGCACTGGAGCACCATGTGGCTTCCGAACACATGCGGCAGCGTCACATCCGCCTGCGCCGACAGCCCGCACAGCACGGCGACAACCGCGATCATTGCCATCATCCGGCCCTCTCTCTTCATCACTCCATCTCCCGTTACTGAATCCGTCGACACCCCTCCACCGCCCGCGCCAGCCTCGCCCTCGCCTCCAGGAGCTCCCTCGGCTCCTTCGTATACTCGACCAGGCTCGCGGCCAGCCGATCCGGCAGCCTCAGCGCGGCCTTCGCCTCCGCGAGCGCCCGGTCGATGCGCCCCCGCAGCCTTGGCCTCTCAGCCCGCAGCGCTTCCAGCCGCGCCATCTCCTGTCGCAGCGTCCAGAAGTACTCGCGATCCTCGATCCCGTCGCGCAGCAGCTCCCAACGGATCGACGCGACCGGTCCCTCCACCACCGGCGTCTCGCTGGGCTCGCGACAGGCCGGGTACAGCAGCATCCCGTCGCCGTTGCCCCAGTACCCGCCGCCGGGGGTGTAGGTCATCCCGTCCTCCCACGGGTTGCGGGGCGTGCCGTCGGTCTGGTGGCCGTAGAAGGTCGTCGCCCAGTACAGCGAGCCCTCCACGCCGTACTTCTCCGCCATCCAGAACCGGATCCGGTGGTTGATCCCGGGGTGATCGACGAAGTTGTTCGGATACGGCGCGCCCGGCCCGCAACAGACGTACCACCACACCTGGTCCCCCGCCGCCTGCCGCGCCTGGCAGTCCTCGGGCCGGTACATCGACAGCACCGGGACCCAGAGGTTCACCGCGCCCAAGAGGGGCTCCTCGGGCTGCTCGGTCAGCAGCCGGGCCAGCCCGGGGCAGTTGTCCCGCAGCAGCTCCATCCCCTCGCGCACATGCGGGTAGGCCTGCTCCTCCGGCTCGTCATACCAGTAGGCGTAGGCCTTGTTGAGCCAGCCCTTCTCGCGCAGGTGGTCGATCACGGGGCCGTACATTAGCCGGTGCAGTCGCTTGTACTCCTCGGTGAAGCGCGGCTCGCCCCCAATGCTGCCGGGCATCGCCGGCTCGTTGAACGCGCTGAAGTGGAACTCGTTCAGGTACCGCTCGGCCGCCCGGTCGAAGTCGGCGAAGTCATGGGCGAACGAGTAGCCCTCGCGCCGCTCCTCGCTCGTCTCCGCCCGGCTCGCGACCTGGTAGGCCGTCGGGTCGGCGGGGTCGAGCCGCTGCCGCAGGTCCTCCGCCCTCTCCGCCAGCGCCTCCGGCGTCGTCGCCTCCGACACGAAGTACACCACCAGCGGCCCCCAGCCTTCGCGCGTCTCGTTCGCGCCGAGGCTGAAGGCCGGCACCGCGTTGTTGACCGTGACGCCCGGCCGGCCCACCTCGGCAGAGAGCCCGCTGACCTCCCCGTCCAGGCACAGCATCCCGAAGCCCAGGCCCTCCCCGCTCCACGCGGCGTAACCGGGCCCGTTGGCGACCTGCTCGGCCTTGAAGGCGGTCTCGGGGATGTTGAAGTAGCTGCGGACCTCCACCGGCTTCGCGTCGGTGCTCTCCATCTTGGCCAGCCGCAGCGCGAACCAGTCATCGCCCCCCGGGAGGTACACGCGGAAGGTCAGTCGGAAGCTCCGCCCTGCCGGCGTCGAATCCACGTGTGCCCCCACGACGTCCAACACCCGCACCGTGTCGCTGCGGCCGATCTCCGCGACGGATTCGAGGGTCTGCAGGTACGGCCAGCCGATCCCGGTGCCCTGCCAGCCCACGCCCTCCCCTTCGAAGTGGGTCATCGAGGTCTGCTGGGAGGCGATCGGCTTCCCGTCCCAGTACAGCCTCCAGAGACGTTCGCTCTTCTCGAACGCGACCCCCAAGCGGCCTGCGACGAACTTGCGCATCGGCGCCAGAGCCTCGATGCGAATCGGGTGGCGGGCCATCGGCGAGTAGGGCGCAATGCGGTGGTCCCGACAGCTCTGCATGTACAGGTCGAAGACCTGTTCCTGCTGCGCGGGCTCGGTCACCCCCTGGAACCCGTAGTCGGGCCCGCAACCATACGCAGTCTTCGTGTGTGTCTCAGGGGTCAGGGAGAAGCCATGCACCAGCAGCGAGACGGGGATGGAGACGCTCGCCCCTGCGGTTCGCGCCTCGACCG
>VGFB01000206.1 GCA_016869015.1 Armatimonadota bacterium | reverse complement strand
ATCTACGGCGCGTGGGACTGGGTGAAGAACCAGAACCCCGACACGATGGAGCAGGCGGCGAACTACAAGCTGGCGTGGGTGCCCACGGTCGGCGGCAAGCGCGAGTCGCGGCGCTTCCTCGGCGACTACGTGCTGAACCAGAATGACGTGGACAACGCGGTCGTCTTCCCCGATCGCGTCGCCTGGGGCGGCTGGCCGATCGACATCCATCCCTCGCCCGGCATCTACGGGAAGGACATCCCGCCCGCGAACTTCCACTCACTCAAGACCTATTACAGCATCCCCTACCGCTGCCTCTACACGCGCGATGTGGACAACCTCTTCCTCGCCGGGCGGCACATCAGCGTGACCCACGTCGCGCTCGGCTCGGTCCGCCTCATGCAGACCATCGGCACCGAGGGCCAGGCGGTCGGCGCGGCGGCGTACCTCTGCCGGAAGCACGACGTCCTGCCGCGCGGCGTGAACCCGGCCCACATCGCCGAGCTGCAGCAGCTCCTCCTCCGCCACGATGCCTTCATCCCCGAGGTCGCGAACGAGGACCCGCTGGACCTGTGCCGCGGCGCGACGCTCACCGCCTCCAGCGTCGGCCCGAGCGTGATCGTGAAGACCCTCACCCGCGATCCCGCCATGACCCGCGACGCCCCCTGCACGATGGACCGCGGGCAGAACTACCTCACCGAGCAGCCGGGTCTGCGGACCCTCTCGCTCTACCTGCAGAACACAACCGACACGCCCACCGAGGCGACGCTGCACATCGAGAAGGGGGATGTGATCGAGAAGACCGAGCCCTGGATCGAGGCGAAGGCCGAGATCCCCCCCGGCCCGGCCTCCTGGGTCGACTTCGCCCTCCCCGAGCCCTTGCAGCCCCACCAGCCGTACTTCGTCTGGCTGGCGAGGAACCCCGCGCTCTTGTGGCGCATCTGCGAGAACGCCGAGGGCACGCGCACCTGGGGCCCGCCCGACAGCCGCACGATCACCGAGGGCCTCTACGCCCTGAGGCCCTACACCAGCTTCCGCTCCCTCGGCAACGTGAACCCGGAGTCCGCCAACAACGGCCTGAAGTGGCCGCTTGCCGGCGAGGGCAACCTCTGGCGCAGCGACCCCGCCCGGGGCCTGCCCGCCTGGCTGGAGATCGACTTCGGCAGGCCGGTCACGCTGAACACGGTCTACCTCACCTTCGACACGAACATCTACGGCCGCTTCCCCGTCGGCACGCCCGGCACCGAGGTCCTCGCCGAGGACTACCGCGTCTCCTACCACCGGGGGAACAACGTGTGGGAGGTCGTGGCCAACGAGACCGGCAACTGGCGCCGCTTCCGCCGACATCAGTTCCCGTCCGTCACCACCGATAGGCTCCGGCTCGAGGTGCTGAAGGCGAAGAACGGCTTCGAGGCGAGAGTGTATGAGGTGCGGGCGTACGAGGAGTAAGCAGAGCGCCCCCGGAAGCGAAGTCCGGGGGCGCCTTGCCGGCGACTTGCGTGCAGACCTACAGGCCCGGGTTCCAGTGCACCGGGTTGTTCAGGTCGTCTTGCGGCCGGAACTTGTTGAGGGCGTACCACTTGGCGTGCCCGTCCACGAGAGCAATGTTGCAGCCCCCGTTGTGGGCCGGGTTGAGCCAGTGCGGGTAAACGGTGTCGTTCCCCTGCCCGCCGCAGCACGTCTCGTTGCTGGCGAGCCACCCGCCGCTCCAACGGTAGGTGACGTTCGGGCGGTGGTCGGCGAACATGACCGTCTCCGCCGGCTTCTGACAGGCCCCCAGCTTTCCGCCGTTCCCCCAGCCGTCCAGCGACCGATTCCAGCCGTAGGACAGATTCGGGTCATCGTTCGTGCTCGGGCACTGCCAGATCTGCTGGTTCTTGATGTAGGGGTTGAGCGGGCGGTACTGCTGGCCCGTCGCCTCGCTCCACACGAAGCAGTTCGTCACCGATGGGCAAGCCACCGGAATCGTGAACCTCTCGTCATAGTCCTGGGCGTACATGAGGGCGCCCAGCCCGATCTGCTTCAGGTTCGACAAGCAGCTCGACTGCCGGGCCTTCTCACGCGCGCGGGCAAACACCGGGAACAGAATCGCCGCCAGAATCGCGATGATCGCGATCACGACCAACAACTCAATCAGCGTGAATCCCCGTCGCATCTCGTGGACCTCCTCGTCCATGATGGTGCGGATGCCTCGCGACTTCGCGGGGCACGTGCGAACGCAAACAGACTACCCGACTCGCTGGCCCTCCTTTCGAGTCCTCCCAGTGACACTCACTACAACGCCGCGCGCACGAGCGCGACCTCCGTCCCCTCCGGCTGCAGGAAGGCCTCGTACAGCCCCATCACCTGCCGCGCGAACTCCAGGCTTGCCTTCTGCGGGGGCGTGTTGGTGCGGACGCACTCGGCGAAGTAGGCGATCTCGCGGCTGAAGCCCTCGAGGTTGAGGGTCTTCGCGTCCATGCTGGCCAGCGAGAACTGCGGCTCCCAGGTGATCGGCGCGGCCTCGTCGGGGCCGATGAAGCTGTCTGCTCCGGCGTAGCCGCCCGTGCCGCGACCGCCGGGGCGGTAGTACGTGAGCTTCACCCCGTTCTCGACCACCACGTTCGCGCCCTCACCGATCACCTCCAGCCGCTCCAGCGGGCTCGTGCCCGACTGCCCGTGCGCGAAGTGCAGGCAGCCGACCGCGCCACTCCCGAACCGCAGCAGCGCGAAGCCCGACCCGTTCGCCGCGCGCCGCCACGTCACGCTCTCGGCCGGGCCCATGAGGTAGATAAGGATCGACGCGGGGTGAACCAGATGATCGAGGAACCCGTGCAGCGGTGTGCCCGCGAGGGAGCCCCTCTCATCGCCGGCGGGGATGTACTGCGGGTACCGCGTGAGGATGCTCATCGGCCGCCCGAACTCGGGCCGCTCGGTGATCTCCTTCGCCTTCTCGATGGCGGGGTAGAAGCACTTCTTGAACCCGACCATGCCGAACCGGCCGGTCTCGCGGCTGACCTCGATGAGGCCTTCGATCTCCGCGCTCGACGACGCCGGCGGCTTCTCCATCCACACGTGCTTTCCCGCCCTCATGCAGTCCGTGGCGAGCGGCGGATAGGTCGGGCGGCCCTCAGCATCGTAGCCGGTCACGATCAGAACCGCCTCCACGTCCTCCTGGCTGAGCATCTCCCGGTGGTCGTCGTAGTGCCGCTCGGCGCCGAAGCGCTTCGCGTACTCCGCCGCGCGCTCCCGCCGCCGATCGCACACCGCCACCAGCTCCACCGGCGCGAACTGCAGTGCCGGGTAGATCCAGCGGAAGGCGTGCCCTCCGCAGCCGATGAAGCCGAGGCGCACCGCTTCGGGCATGGGCCGTTCCCCTTTCGTAGAGGCGCCGACCTCACTGCACCTCATACACCCGCGTGCCGTAAGCCCCGAGGTCGTCTTCCAGGACGCCTCCCTCGATCTCGACCTCGCCTTCTCGCTCGAACAACACTCTCGCCGCCTGCCCCTCAACCGGCACCCGAACGTGCGCGGGCTCACGCGCGCCGCTGACCACGATCAGGTATCGCTGCCCCTCGTGAGCCTTCACGCCCGCGGTCATGTCCGGCCCGGCGTCCAGCAGCTCGAAGGGTTCGGGCGCCAGGATCAGCCCCTCCATCGCGCGCAGCTGCGCGTTCAGCGCCCGGCAGTACGACCACAGCAACGGGTTCCGCGCGAGACACCCCGAGGGCTCCGGGTCGTAGTACGAGTAGTAGCCGAACCACTTGTAGCCGTGCAGGATGTGTAGCCACGCGCTCGCGCGAAGCTGGTCGGGGGTCGGCATCGGCAGGGCGGACTCATCGGTCCACTGCCACGTCTGCAGGCAGGTTCCCAGCGGCCGCTTGCCGCGGAGGTGCTCGTCGCTGAGCTTCAGCCAGGGCGCGTAGCCCGCAAAGCCCTGCACGGGGAAGGGGTACGCGTCGTAGGACCACAGGTCCTGGCTCTCCAGCCAGTCCAGCCCCTGATCCACGCGGCACAGGTTCACCCACACGATGTGGTTCGGGTCGAGCTCGCGGAGCAGGCGCGCGGCCTCGGCCACGGCCTCGGGCAGCATCTCCGCCCCATCCGGCTCGTCCACCAGGTCCCAGCCGAAGACCGCGGGGTGCTCGCGGAAGCGCAGCACCGCCTCGCGGAGGTGTTCCAGGTCGAACTCGCGCCCCGGCCTGAAGTACTGGTTGTTGAACAGCGCGACCGTGCCCCAAACGCCGTGCTCCTCGCACGCGTCGAGGTGCCGCTGGATGCTGTCGAGCGGGTTCGGATCGCCGCCGTAGCACTGCACGAGGTTGAAGCCCTGGTGGCGTGTCTTCTCATCGGCGGGGGCGTGGAAGAGGAGCTTGCCCAAGAACGGATTCCCGTTCACCAGGATCACATCGCCCCGCGCTTCGGTCCGCTGGATCGGCTCCCACACCTCCAGCGGCACGGGGTCGAAGAGGATGAACTCCCGCCGGTCCTCCACCATCGGCCGCCCGTCGCGGGTGAACTGCGTCGTCACCACATAGCGCCCGCCCGGCAGGCCCGCCAGCGGCAACGCCTGCGTCACCGCCCCCCCCGCGCCAGGCGCTGTGTGCCGCGCCAGAACCACGTCCGCTCCGCTCGCTCGCAGCTCGACGTCGGCGACGCAAGCCGCCGCCACCTCCGGCCGTGCGGTGTAGGTGGCCGTCCACGTGGCGACCGGCGCGCCCAGCTCGTAGGCGTACTCATCCAACGCCACGCGCACCGGGTCGGGGACCGTTACGGTGTAGCAGCCCGACAGCAGCTCCCGCCCGTCGGCCGACACGCTCGCCGTGAGGGGCTGCGCGCCCGGGCGCTCAACCTGCCAGAGCACGGTGACCTCACTCTCCTCGGGCGGGACGCTTGCCTCGGCCCTCTGCTCGCCGACCTGCACCGTGAGTCGGCGCGGCGCGCCGTCGCTCGCCCTGAGCCCGACGGTCACCTCGTTGGCGCCGATCCCCAGCGGACCGGCGCTGAGGCCGGCGATCTCGCAGGGCGCGCCCTCGGCCGTCTCCCCGCCGGGTTCGGGCATCACGCTCAGCTCGCCCGTCGCCGTCTTGAGCTGCAGCAGGGGCAGGGGTGTGGTGAAGCTCTCGAAGTCGCGGTCGGCGTCCGAGGGCTGCAGCCCCTCCTGTGTCGTCAGCAGGATCACGTCCAGGTAAGGGGCCTGAATGATGCCCGGGGCGCCTACCAGCCGCAGTCGGTGGTCGCCTGGGCCGCTGATCGTGCCGACCTCGTTCGACCACTTCAGCGCCGTGCCGGGCTTCGGGTACGAGGTGCGCCCGACCAACTCCCCGTCCCAGTACACCTCCACCTCGCAGCCGCTGGCCCACGCCAGACCCCGCACGAACAGGTGATACGGCCCGGAGCCAAGGTCCTTCACCTCGTACTCGAGCCAACTCCCGGGCCCGCCCAGCACCATGACCTCGCCGTGCGAGGGATGAGCCATCCAGCTGGTGAAGCCCTCCAGCCTCAGCCCCGACCCCTCCGTCGCCGAGTACCTCTCGCCCTCGATGTACCGGTACTCGTGCGGGGCGGCGCACGCACACGAGGCCCACAGCAGAAGCGCCGCGACCAGTGCTCGACTCATGATGCCCTCCGCAGACAAGATGCCCCGCCTCGCGCAGGTCAGGACTCCAGTCCCGACGCCGTTGGCCCCCGGTCTCGTGGCGCCCTCACTTCCCGACCGCGCCCCCGCCACCTCTTCCGGAGGCAGGCCGACGGCCGCCGCGCGCCGAAGGGTCCGGCTGAGGGCTCCACCCATGCTGCCTGAGCACTGTCTGGCTTCCGGTCTGAACGCCGTGTCCCGGGCGCATGAGGGGGACTACTTCGCTGACGGACATCGCGGCGCGGCGATGATCTCCGCATGGTTCCTGTGTCGCGAGGCGAACCTCGAGACCGGCGCCGCCCGGGTCATCGCCGAGCTCATCGCCGCGCAGTGGACGGAGTCCGCCCTGTTCGCCCCGTTCCCTCAGGAACCCGCCGCGCCGGAGCAGCTGGGCCGCATCGAGGCGACCATGGCCGCGAACCTGGGGCCGCTGCGGCAGGCGGGGCACAACGTCATCTTCCCCTCGCTGGCGCTGAGGGCGTTTGCCGAGCAACCGGAGCTATCGACCCCGGCCCGGGTCGAGGGCATCTGCAAGCTGATCGAGCGGTTTGACCGCGCCGACGACCTCGCGCTCACCGAAGGAGACGAACGGCCGCCCTTCGGCTTCGCCGAGACGATGGCGGAGTTCATCCTGACCGAGACCCTCGCGACGATGCGCGCCTTCAGCGGGCGCGGCCAGGGCTGGTCGGGGCACATGCTGACCCACGGACGCGCGGTGCTGGACCTGTTGCGGCTCGGGCGCACCGACCTCGCGCAACAAGCATGGGCGGCGTTTGCGCTTTACGTGAAGCGGACCAGGCTCGGACCGCTGGACACCGACCGGTCGATCCCCGAGCACGCCCCGAGCGACCGCCGGCCCCTCGAAGCAAGTTACTGGGAGGGCCGTCGCGACATCGACCTGGGCCTCGGCCACTCGCTGAAGTACCCTTACGGGTTCTACGGCCTGATGGCACTGGCCCGCGACCCGGACCTGAAGCAACAGTGCCTGCGAGAAGCCTACCGGCTGTTCTGACGAGCCCCACCGTGGGCCGGCTCACTCCCTCCCCGCGGTGAACTCCCGAAAGCCCAGCTGGAACGCCGGGGAGTCCTCCCTCAGCCGGAAGTCGTCGTGCTCCGCATCCACGAACAGCGGGTCGGCGATGACGGAGTGCTGGTCCAGCCACGGGCCTTTGGTGCGCCATTCCTCGAGGGGGAACCCCAGGAACGTCACCGGCGCGCCGGAGAAGTCGTAGTAGAGGTTGTAGTCGATCGCCATGCGGTGGTTGGGCCAGGCCGACTCCACATACAGGCGTCCGCCGTCCCACACGCACAGGTTGCGCTCGACGACGTTGGCGTTCATGTCGGTGGCTTGCGGCGCGTCGCCGTAGCGC